>CALFCX010000140.1 GCA_937950635.1 uncultured bacterium | reverse complement strand
GACCACCGAGATCTACACTCTTTCCCTACACGACGCTCTTCCGATCTTGTCACAGGGACGACATCTATTAACTCCGCTATAATTTCCGAAGACACTACAATAATAAGCAACGGAGCTATGATAATAAACGGCCCGTCCAACATGGCTTCCGGGGGCTTGCTTTATTCCCCGACCCAAATATCCATCCCCGGGAATCCTAGGATATTCGGGTCCGTCATGTCCGCCAGGATAACGGCTAACGGAACCCCGACCATCATGGGAGTTCTTTTTTCGTGGGATGTAAGTACCGAGCTCAACGGAAATGTAACAGTGTACGGAAGCGTGGTAAATCCGTCAGCATCCACCTATACCGGGAATATAAACCTGGAATTCAGGCCGGAATACATTCCTGACTTTATAGAAGGTTTATCTGCCGGAGGCATCGGCCTTGTAAAAGGTTCCTGGAAGGAGCTGTAATGTTCGGGATAGGCAAAAACAATAAAAAAGATCCTTCGGGCAAAAGCGCCATAGGGGTCAATATCAGTGCTCATGTCTTAAACGTGGTCGAACTGGCCCGTCAGGGCGACAAGAATATCATTGACGGGTACAGCAGCATAGAGATACCCCAGGACCTTGACAAAGGGCATATCGACCCTTTCATAATAGACACTCTGAAAAAACAGTGCACTAACTTAAAAAGCAAGAGAGAAGGCGTTTTTTCGATAATTTCCGGTTCGGAAGTTATCATCCGCAGAATGCAGATCCCAAAAATAGGCAAAAAAGAACTGCTCGAAGCTATAAAATGGGAAATAAAGACGCACATACCTTTCCCGATCGAAACAGCCGTAATAAATTACAGCATTCTGGACGAAATAAAGTCCAAAGACATCACTAAGCTCGATCTCCTCGTGGCCGTTGTACAAAAATCATCGGTAGAAAGGACAAAAGACCTCTTCGAAAAAGCCGGCATCAGGCTCGAAGGGCTGTCGATAGCGCCTTTTGCCGTATGGAACCTTTTAAAAGGCACCTCGATCCTTAAAAAAGACAAAAGGACCGCATTTATCGATATAGGTTCGGAAAACACGAAAATAGTGTTCTTTGACGGCGAAAACCTTGAATTTTACAGAGAACTTCCCATCGGCGGCATTCACTTTACAAAATCCATGATCGGATTGTTCGTTTCGGATAAATGGCAGATGAACCTTAACTACCAACAAGCCGAAGCCATGAAAAGGCGTTATGGGATACCGGAAGAAGATACTTCCGACATGACAGAGGACGGTCTTCCTCTAAAACAGATCTATCAGGTCATGCGCCCTACCCTCCGCAGGTTCCTGAACGAGGTAAGCAGGTCCTTCGGCTACTACAAAGAACAATTCTCAAAGGTTTCGATAGACAGGGTCATTTTAGCCGGCGGCTCTTCAAAAATGAAGAATATAGACTCTCATCTCTCGTCAGAACTCGGCATAAACATAGAAAAGATAGAGAACCTCATAAAGATCGAGAACGGCCCCCTCATAAAAGACGAGGCGTTATTGCTCCAAACTATTCCTCACATAGCCATAGCTATGGGTGCCGCCCTTTCACAGGCAAAAGAAATGAATTTTATCGGAAAGACACAAGGGGGCTTGGGGAAAGCAGGGAGATCGGAAACGCAAAAAACCCTCTCGCAAGCACCTCTCCAAAAAAACTTTTATACAGCTGCGGCGATATCTGTTCTTGCTGTCTATCTGGCGGCGATAGCAGCGATGAACGTTTCACTTAATAACAGGATACAATCATACAGGGATCTGATAAACAACCAAAAAAGACTTCTGGAGAATTTAAAGATATTATCGGAAAAACAAATGATACTCTCAAAGATCGAGAAACAAAAGGTCCCTCTGAGACCGGCCATAGCGGAGCTTACCAACCTGTTGCCCAAGAATTCGTTTCTTGACGCGTTTTCCTACAACAACGGGTCGAAAGGATTTGCGATCTCAGGAGTCGCAGCCGACATGTACCTTGTAGGGGATCTTTTAAAAAGGATCGAGTCTTCGGGGTTTTTCTCAGACACTTCCCTTATAGAGGCCAGAAAAACACCCGACAAAAGATCCGTCGGATTCTCGATGAGCTTCAACTTTAAGTTTTAAGGAGAAGAAATGGACCGTCCGTTATGGCAAAAAATAGGATTGGCTGCGGGGCTGATCGTATTGATCGGCTGGTTTTCGTACACCTACCTGCTGAAAGACAAGATAAAGGAGATGTCCGACCTTAAAGTGTCCGTAGATATGATCCAAAGAGAGGTCAAGGCTCTCGGCGGAAAGGACGTGACCGTTGACTCGGCTTCGATAAACAAAGAGATATCAAAAAAGATGGATGAGATAAGCAGAAAGATCCCCAGCGAGGCCGACAGCCCTTACATGCTAGATAAATTCATCGCTGAATCATTAAAAGGCCTGGATATAGATTATACGTTCATCCAGCCTTTGGCTCCGGTAAAAGAGGACGTTTTCAAGAGGATCCCTATAAATATAGATATGACCGCCAAATTTGAACCCTTCAATATGTATCTACAGAGAATAGAGACCCTGCCCATCACCGTAAGGATAGATCAGGTGGATATCTCAAAAAACCCAGATGAACCTCAGCTTTTGAACGTAAAGCTGTCGCTTTCGGTCTTTGTCATGCCGGGAGCTCCTTCTGCTACGCAGGAAGCATATCCGAACATGGCGCAGATCCCAAACATAGATCCATTCTTTGAGCAGGAATTGAAGACAGAAAAGGAGCTGAAAAAGATACAGACTCAAAAGCCCGTCAAGAAAAAGCCTAAGACAGTGCTGCCTAAATTCAAAGGGATCTATAAAGGGGAGAACACAAAAGCTTTCATAAATAACGAGCTTTTCGGGGTCGGCGACGTAGTGGACGACTATATAATAACCAAAATAACCGACAGGTATGTTATTGTAACCAGGAACGGGATTGGATATACTCTAAAGTTAGGGGGGGTGAGCAAGAGATGAAAAAATTAATGGTCGTAGCTATTCTGGTGTCCATGTGCTGCCCTCCGTCGCTCTACGCTTCGGAAGGGGAAAAAATATCCCTGAATCTTATGAACGCTCCTCTTAACACTGTGATATATGCGCTTGGTAAAGAAGCCGGGCTCAATATAGTTGCAAGCGACGATATTCAGGGCACCGTCACCATCGCGGTAAACGAAGTTTCCCCTTACGACGCCCTTGTGGCCGTGCTCAACACATCCGGTTTCAGCTACAGAAAAGAGAATGACATAATGCAGATAGTGGTCCCCCCGATGAGAAGAAGGGCCGGTGAAGAGCTTTTCACCAAAAAAGGCCTTGAAACAAAAGCGTTCATGGTCAACAATCTTGCTCCTGCAGATGTTGAGGACATGATAAAGAAGAGATCGGAAGA
>CALFCX010000139.1 GCA_937950635.1 uncultured bacterium | reverse complement strand
CCAGGGATTATTCCAAGGGGCTTCCTAAAAAGGCAAAAACGGCCGCCTTGCATATGGCTATCTCAGATAAAGTAAGGTCTAATTCAGTAAAGGTTCTGGAGGATATTTCAATAACTTCTCCGAAGACAAAGTTGTTCATGGAAATAGTTAAGAACCTGGGCGTGGATTCCGCTTTGATGGCTCTTGATGCCGCCGGGGCAGCCGAAAGGAAAGCCGCCGCCAATATTGAAAAAATCAAAGTTGTGTCGAGCAAAAATCTCTCTGTATTTGATATACTTAAATACGGGACTCTTGTGCTTGATAAAAGCGCGGTTTCAAACCTTGAGGAAAGATTCCAAGTAAAAAAATGAACAAGAACGAGAATATAATTGTGAAGCCGATAATAACCGAAAAGGCGACTATCGCCAGGATGGAATCGGTATATGTTTTTAGAGTGCTTCCCGCCGCCACCAAGATAGATATACAGAGAGCGGTCGAAAAACTGTTCAATGTCGAAGTGTTGGATGTTAATACGGCCAAAGTAAGAGGCAAATCCAGGCGCATCGGCAGATCGTTCGGCAAGACAAGCAGCTGGAAAAAGGCCTATGTAAAACTTAAGGCCGGACAGAAAATAGATCTTATCGAAGGGACTATGTAGGCAAATGACGTTAAAGCAGTTCAGGCCTTTTTCTCCGGGCACAAGACAGAGAATAGACGTTCTTTTTGACGATGTTACAAAAAAGACGCCAGAGAAGTCTCTTTTGGCGCCGCTTCCCAAAAAAGGCGGCAGGGATTCCGCCGGGAGGATAACCTCAAGGCATAAGGGCGGCGGAAGCAAGAGAAAATACCGTTTGGTGGACTTCAAAAGGGATAAAGACAATATACCAGCTGTTGTTCAGGCAATAGAATATGATCCTAACAGGAATGCCAGAATAGCCCTTTTGAAGTATCAGGATTCCCAGCTCAGCTACATCATATGTCCTCTTGGTTTGCGCGTGGGAGATCAGATCATGTCCGGGGCTGATGCCGATATAAAGATAGGGAATGCGCTCCCGTTGAAAAACATACCGGTGGGAACAACGGTCCATAACGTTGAGCTCAAACACGGATGCGGCGGGCAAATGGCCAGATCCGCTGGCGGTTTTGTCGTTCTTGTGGCAAAGGATAGAGGATTTGCCACGCTGAAGCTGCCGTCAGGGGAAGAAAGGCTTGTTGACGACCGTTGCAGGGCCACTATAGGACAGGTAGGCAATCTCGATGCTAAGAATATATCCCTTGGTAAGGCCGGACGCAACAGGCACAGAGGTATCAGACCTTCGGTCAGGGGTATCGCGCAGAACCCGTGCGACCATCCGCACGGCGGAGGAGAAGGGCGTTCTCCTATAGGACGTCCGGGACCTGTTACGCCGTGGGGCCAGCCTACTTTGGGTTATAAGACCAGAAAACCGAGAAAACAGTCCGATAGATTCATACTTGTCAGGAGGAAATAGGGATAATGGCTAGATCGCTCAGAAAAGGCCCGTTTGTCGATTATCATCTGATGGAAAAGGTAGCCAAGGCTGCAAATGATAAGGATAAAAGGATAATAAAAACCTGGTCTCGCAGATCGACCATAGTGCCTGAAATGATCGGGTTCACAATAGCCGTCCATAACGGGATAAAACATATCCCTGTTTATGTTACCGAGAACATGGTGGGTCATAAGCTTGGAGAATTTGCTCCTACAAGGACCTTTAAGGGTCACAGTTCTCCCACTGATAAATCCGCCGCTTTGACATAAAGGGAATATCTGAAAATGAAAGTAAAAGCAATATCAAAATATCAGAGAGTGTCGCAACGAAAGGTCGACAGGGTCCTTGACCTGGTCAGAGGCAAAAGCGCTGAAGAAGCATCTGTCATACTGAGCTTCTTGCCGCACGCTTCGGCCAAGCTTATACTTGTTACTTTGAAATCCGCCATAGCTAATGCGGTGAACAACTATAAGCTTCCTAAAGAAAGACTGGCTGTTGCCGAATGTTATGCAGGGCCTTCTACCCCGATGAAAAGATTCAGGGCTTCTTCAAGAGGCAGAGCTCATTCCATAATGAAAAGGGCCTGCCATATAACAGTGATAGTGGAGGACAGGTAAAAATGGGTCAAAAGATACACCCTCGCGGTTTGCGTTTGGGGATAGTTGATGACTGGGACAGTAATTGGTATGCCGAAGGGCAGGCTTATTCGGACAACCTTTTGGAAGACTCCAAAGTAAGGGGTTTCCTTAAGAACAAACTTTATAAGGCCGGAGTGTCAAAGATAAAGATAGCCAGAAGGGCCAATCAGATCGAAATAGATATCCATACGGCAAAACCCGGATTGATCATAGGCAAAGGCGGCCGTGATATAGGAGCTGTAAGGGATGAAGTGGTCCTCATGACTAAAAAACAGGTCCAGATAAACATAAAAGAAGAGAATAATCCGGAAGCCAATGCCCAGCTGGTCGCAGAGAACATAGCATTGCAGCTTGAAAAAAGGGTCATGTTCAGAAGGGCCATGAGACAGGCTGTCATGAAAGCTTTAAGGAGCGGGGCGAAAGGGATAAAGGTCATGGTGGGCGGAAGGCTCGGAGGGGCCGAGATAGCGAGATCGGAATGGTATAGGAAAGGGAGGGTCCCTCTGCACACTTTGCGTGC
This sequence comes from uncultured bacterium, assembly GCA_937950635.1. Lineage (GTDB taxonomy): Bacteria > Margulisbacteria > WOR-1 > JAKLHX01 > JAKLHX01 > CALFCX01. The sequence continues at coordinate 24,514 of CALFCX010000139.1, read as the reverse complement.
CAGGATAGAGTATGGTTTTTGTGAGGCTATGACGCTTTACGGCAAGATAGGCGTCAAAGTATGGGTATATAAGGGAGACATGCTTCCTCAGGCTGAGACAGTAAAGACCGAAGTGTCGGCGCCTAAGGAGCGTATTGTTTCCCAGATGACTTTATAAGGAAATCGGAGATCTTAAAAAATGGTACTGCAGCCGGGAAGAACAAAGTTCAGGAAACAACAGAGAGGCAATATGAAAGGACATGCCTCAAGCGGAAATGTCCTGTCATTCGGCGATTTCGGTCTCCAGGCGGTTGAAGGCAACTGGATCAAGGTAAAACAGATAGAATCTGCCAGAAAAGCCATCACTCACTTCATGAAGCGCGGCGGCAAAGTTTGGATCAGGGTCATGGCTGATAAGCCCTTCACGGCGCGTCCCGCAGATACAAGGATGGGCGGCGGCAAAGGGGCTCCTGAATATTTCGTGGCCGTTGTAAAGCCTGGCACCATTCTTTTTGAAGTCGCCGGAATAAAAAAAGAGCTGGCGGCTGAAGCCCTCAGGCTTGCGGCGCATAAAATGCCGATAAAGACCAGATTCGTGGAAAAGGCCTAAATTATGAAATCAAAAGACATAAAACAGATGGACGAAAAGGAAATAAGCTCTAAGGTCAAGGAACTGAGGATGGACCTGCTCAAACTGCGTATAGAAGCTTCCGCCGGTCAGGTTAAAAATCCTCTGAAAAAAAGGAACATAAGAAGAGATATTGCCAGGTTGCTGACGATAGCCAGGGAGAAAACAAATGCAGCAAAGACCAAGTAGGAGGGTTGTTGAAGGGGTGGTGGTCAGCTCCGGAATGGACAAGACCGTCGTGGTTTCGTCCGAAAGGAGATTTGTCCACAAAAAATACGGTAAAACGGTCCGCAGAACGTCCAGGTTCTCTGCGCATGATGCTGAGAACAAATGCAAAGAAGGAGATATCGTTCTGATAACCGAGACCAGGCCTATGTCTAAGACAAAAAGATGGAGAGTAGAAAAAATATTGGGCAGTAAGGGGTTGTACAAAGAAAATGATACAAGTTCAGTCGAGGCTTAATGTAGCTGATAATTCAGGAGCAAAACAGATCCTTTGCGTGAGGATCCTGGGGACGTCTTACAGGCGTTATGCCGGGGTGGGGGATGTGATCATAGGCGTCGTAAAGGATGCCACACCCAATATGACCGTGAAAAAAAGCTCGGTCGTGAGAGCGGTCGTGGTCAGGGTCAATAAGCCGATAAGAAGGGACGACGGTTCTTATGTTCGTTTCGATGATAATGCCGCCGTCATAATAAACGATCAAGGCAATCCGATAGGCACAAGAGTGTTCGGTCCTGTAGCCCGTGAATTAAGGGATAAGAATTACATGAAAATAATCTCTTTGGCGGTAGAGGTGATATAAGATGCAACCAAGAATAAAAAAAGGCGATACCGTCCTGGTCCTGTCCGGTAAGGACAAAGGCAAAAAATCAAAGGTTATCAGGGTGATTGCCAAAAGATCCGCTGCGATAGTTGAAAAGGTCTCGGTCGCAAAAAAACATCAAAAACCCACCCGCGATTTTCCGGGCGGTATAATCGACAAGCTTTTGCCCGTAAGTTTTTCAAGGCTTATGGTCGTGTGCCCGCACTGCGGTAAGCCTTCAAGGATGGGCAAAAAAGACGGTTTCAGGTCCTGCAAAAAATGCGGTGAAATCTTAGATAAGGGTAAATAAGGACAATGGCTAAGACTTTAAAAGAGATATACGATAAAGAAGCTTCAAAGAACTTGATGAAAAAGTTCGGTTATAAGAACGTTTTTCAGGTTCCCAAGATAATAAAAGTGGTGATCAACAGGGGGGTCGGGCTTTCTGTCAGCGATTCAAAGGCCATGGATGTGGCGGTTCAGGAGCTGGCAATGATAACCGGGCAAAAACCGCTGATAACCAAAGCAAAAAAATCCATTGCTAATTTTAAGATACGAGCAAAACAGCCTATAGGGTGCAAGGTCACTCTTAGGGGCAAAAGGATGTATCAGTTCCTGGACAAGCTTATAAACATATGTCTTCCGAAGATCAGGGATTTTCGCGGAGTTTCCCCGAAATCCTTTGACGGCAGAGGGAACTATACTATCGGGATAACAGAGCAGTTGATCTTCCCTGAGGTCGATTATGATAAGGTTGACAGGACCAGGGGCATGGATATCACTATCTGTACGAGCGCCAAAACGGATGAAGAAGCCCGCGAGCTTTTGAGGGATCTTGGCGTTCCTTTCAGGACTTGAACAGGAGAAAATAAGTGGGAAAAACTTCGTGGCTGGCAAAACAGGTTAAGAAAGTGAAGTTCTCTACAAGGAGAAAATCCAGATGCAAACAATGCGGAAGGCCCAGGGCATATTTGAAGAAGTTCGGCCTTTGCAGGATTTGCTTCAGGTCTCTGGCCCACCAGGGAGCTATCCCCGGGGTCACGAAATCCAGCTGGTGAAGATTAAAAGGAGTTAAAGATGGCGTTAACAGATCCGATAGCAGATATGTTGTCCAGAATAATGAACGGGATACGCATAAAGGCGGAAGGGGTGGATATCCCTTCTTCTAAAATGAAGGCCACTATAGCGGACATAATGAAAAAAGAAGGGTTCATAAGCGATTTTGAGGAGTCCGTGAAAGCAGGAAGAAAAGTCCTCAGGCTGAGATTCAAGTATACGGGAAAATCAAAGAACGCCATAAATAAGGTGAAAAGGGTCAGTTCTCCCGGACGCCATATTTATGTAAGATCCGGCAAGATACCTAAGGTCCAGAGCGGTTTCGGTACGGCGGTCCTCACGACCTCTAAGGGTATCATGTCCGATAAAGAAGCAAGAAAGCTTAAGATCGGCGGCGAAATATTATTTTATGTATGGTGAGGGGAACAGATAATGTCTAGAATAGGAAGGGCTCCGATACAGATACCGTCCGGGGTTACCGTAACCTCCGAAGGGGGAATAGTGAGCGTTAAAGGGCCGAAGGGCACTTTAACCCAAAAAATAGATCCGTCCATAGAGGTCAAGATAGATGGCGGGGTTATTTCTCTGTCCAGAAAATCGGAGATAAAAAAACATAAAGCCATGCACGGCCTTTACAGATCACTCCTGGCAAACATGATAAAAGGCGTCCATTCCGGTTTTGAAAAGAACCTTGAAATAACCGGTGTCGGCTACAGAGTCGCAAAAGAAGGCAAAAAGCTTGTCCTGTCAATGGGTTTTTCGCATCCCGTGTCAATAGAGCCGCCCGCGGGGATCGATTTTGTGGTTGAAGGTCAGACAAAAATAAAAGTTGTAGGTGCGGATAAACAAATGGTCGGTCAAGTGGCTTCAAACATAAAATACGTAAGGCCCGTAGAACCTTATAAGGGAAAAGGCATAAGGTATGCCGGCCAATATGTAAGAAGAAAAGCCGGCAAAGCTGCGGCAAAAGCGGCTGCTTAGTCTAAAAGAGGTATAAAAAATGAAGGGCAAACTTACCAGAATATTGGGTTCTAAGGAAAGGCCGAGGCTCAGAGTTTCGGTCACAATGAAACATATATATGCTCAGATAATAGACGATGAGCAAGGGAGCACTCTTGTATCTTCTTCTACCATCGAGAAAGCTTTGAAAGGGAAGAAGTTCAAATCCAACCTTGAATCCGCCAAGAAAATAGGAGAGATGTTGGGTAAGAAAGCTGTTGATAAAGGGATCACTTCCGTTGTGTTCGATAGGGGAGAAAAAAGATATCACGGCAAAGTTAAAGCGCTCGCGGATGCGGCGAGAACTGCCGGGCTAAAGTTCTAAGGAGGGATAGAGTGGCTGAACAAAGAAACAGGGAAGAAAAAGAATATCAGGAGAAAGTGGTCCAGATAAACCGCGTTACAAAAGTCGTTAAAGGCGGCAAAAAAATGGGCTTTCGCGCGGTTGTTATTGTAGGGAACGGTAACGGAATGGTGGGGTTAGGCATAGGAAAAGCCAACGAAGTCGCCTCGGCCATAAGGAAAGCTGTTGAGGACGGTAAAAAGAATTTGATAAAGGTCCCGATCTTTTCCGGGACTATTCCGCATGATGTTGAAGGCAAATTCTCTTCAAGTTCGACAATAGTAAAAGCGGCTCCGAAAGGTAAGGGCGTTATTGCCGGCGGGGCTGTAAGGACCGTGCTTGAAATGGCAGGCATAAAAAATGTGGTTGCTAAATCAATAGGATCTTCCAATCCTATAAACGTTGTCAGAGCGACGCTTTCCGCCATGCAGCATCTGAAAGACCCTGAAACCGAATCCGCTTTCAGGGGTTTAAAGCTCAAACCAAAATTTTCGGGGGAAGACCAGTAATGTTAAAGATATATTCAATGAGGCCGCAGGCAGGGTCCCGTAAAAAAAAGAAAAAGGTCGCAAGAGGGACATCTTCCGGACACGGAAAAACCGGCGGTCGCGGGCATAAAGGGCAAAGAAGCAGGGCCGGAGGCACAAAGGGAGTAAGATTTGAAGGAGGACAAACCCCCCTTTACAGAAGGCTTCCAAAGATAGGGTCTTTTAAGAACTATCCGTTCAAGAAAGTGTTCAATGTTCTGAATGTTTCCGATCTTAATGTGTTCGAAGACGGTGCCAGCGTGACGAAAGCTTCTCTTGTCGATAAATTCTTTTCATCATCAAAGAAAAGAGCTCTTCTTCCGATCAAAATATTGGGTGGGGGGGAGCTGAAGAGATCTTTGAAGATAGAAGCAGACAAATTCAGCAAGTCCGCGGTTGAAAAGATCGAGCTTGCCAAAGGGAGCATTCTTTCAAGATGATCAACTCTCTTTCCGGACTCTTCAATATAGAAGACCTGCGTAAAAAGATATTATTCACTCTCGGAATGATAATCGTATTCCGTTTGGGTGCTCATATCTCCGTGGGAGGCATAGACCTCGTAAGGCTTAATGCCCTGATAGGCCAGGGAAATCTTGTGGGTTTTTTGGACTTATTTACCGGAGGGGCACTGGTGAAATTCTCTATATTCGCCATGGGAATTGTCCCTTACATCAACTCTTCCATAGTGATGCAGTTATTGACCGCCGTCATCCCTCAGCTTGAAGAGCTGAAAAAAGAGGGAGATCACGGACGCAAACTGATATCTCAGTACACAAGATATCTGGCTGTGGGTTTTGCCGTTTTTCAGTCGATCGGCATGACTTTCTGGTTGAAAGATGTCATGCTTCCCGGATATAATTTCACTTTTTTCCTTATTTCTACTGTTGTGTCCCTTACCGCAGGGTCCGCTTTGGTCATGTGGCTTTCAGAGCTGATAACGGAGCGAGGTATAGGGAACGGCGCCTCTCTTCTGATATTCTTCGGTATAGTTGCCAGGCTGCCTTCTTATATAGGCCAGACCATGACAGTGCTGAAAGGCGGCGGAAGCATCGTCGGTCTTTCGGTTCTTTTATCCGTATTCCTTATAATGATAGTTTCAATAATTATCGTGCAGGAAGGCCAGCGCAGAGTCCCTGTGCAGTATGCAAAAAGGATAGTGGGCAGAAAGGTCTATGGAGGCCAAAGCACTTATATCCCGATCAGGCTGAACCAGGGCGGCGTTATTCCGATCATTTTTGCTTCGTCATTTTTAATGTTCCCGGCAACAATTGCGCAATTCGTGCCTAATGCTTTTTTTAAGTCTGTGATGAACATTCTTTCGCCTTCGGGCTCTTTGTATGTATTCCTTTATTTCGGGTTGATCTTCTTCTTCTCTTACTTTTATACGGCGATTACGTTCAATCCGAAGGAGCTTGCCGACAACATAAAGAAATACGGCGGATTCATTACTGGCATACGTCCCGGGAATCCCACCGCGGAGCATCTGGAGTATATAGTTACCCGTCTTACTCTTGTAGGCGCCACGTTCCTTGCTCTTATAGCGATCGTTCCCAGCATCGTGGAAGGGGTTACAAGGATAACTACTTTCCAAGGTTTGGGCGGTACGGCACTTTTGATCATAGTTGGCGTTGCCCTTGATCTTGTGAGACAGATACAGGCGCAGCTTATAAGCAGACAGTATGAAAGGTTGCTGGTGTAATGAACCTTATTTTTTTGGGGCCTCCAGGGAGCGGTAAAGGTACACAAGCTTCAATGCTTGCGGCCGAATACGGATTGTCCCATATTTCCATGGGAGACATCCTTAGGCAGGAAATAAAACAGGAAAGCGATGTCGGGAAAGAAGCGTCTTCTTTTTTGAAGAACGGGCTTCTTGTTCCTGATGATGTAGTTAACAAAATAGCCCTTAAAGCCGTAAAAGGGGCTTCAGGAAAAGGGTTCTTGCTTGACGGTTATCCGAGGACACAATACCAAGCTGAGTTCCTTTCAAAGAACGTAACAATAGATAAAGTAGTATATATAGATGTTCCCAAAGAAGATATAGTAAAAAGACTTTCCGGAAGACTTGTATGCAAGAACTGCGGAGCTGTTTATCACGTAAAGAACAAGCCGCCCAAGCAGGAAGGTGTTTGCGATGCCTGCGGCGGTGAGCTTTATGTAAGGAACGATGACAAAGAAGAGACCATACTTAAAAGATTTGAGGTCTATGCAAAAGAAACAGAACCCCTGGTCGAATATTATAAGGATAAACTGATCAGGATAAACGGGGCCGGAGGTCTTGAACAGGTTTTTGCGTCGATAAAACGGTCGCTATGATAACAATAAAGACCGAAGATGAAATAAAAATCATCCGGCAAGCCTGCAAAACGGCTGCCGAGGTCTTAAAAGCAGCCGGGGATATTGTGAAAGTCGGGTTGTCGACTGGCGAGCTTGACGCCTTTATTGAGGATGAGATCATAAAAAGAGGCGCCAAACCCGCTTTTAAGGGGTACAGAGGGTACAGACATGCTTCATGTCTGTCGGTGAACGAAGAGATTGTTCACGGCATACCTTCCGATAGGACCCTTAAAGAAGGCGATATAATAGGGATAGACGTAGGGGCCGTTGTGGGCGGTTTTTACGGTGATAATGCTAAGACTTTTTCGGTGGGGAAGGTTTCTAGGTCTGCCGAAAAACTTGTCAAAGCAGCCGGAGAATGTCTGGAAATTGCCGTAAAAAGGGCTAAACACGGATCGCATGTCGGGGATATCTCAAGTGCGATAGAACAGTTTGCCAAAAGCAGAGGCTACAGCGTGGTAAAAGACCTTTTTGGTCACGGAGTCGGAAAAGCCCTGCATGAAGATCCTTTGATCCCGAATTTTGGCAAGCCCGGGACCGGGCCTAAACTGGTAAAGGGAATGGTCTTTGCCATAGAGCCTATGCTGAATATAGGCGGAAGCGATATAGTAACGTTGAGGGATGGCTGGACAGTGGTCACGCGCGACAGGCAGCTGTCGGCACATTTTGAGCATACTGTGTTGATCACGGATGGCGAGGCCGAAGTTCTTACTAGGATTTGAGGTTATGACAAAAGATAAGGATGTAATTGAGCTTGAAGGGGAAGTGATAGAAGCACTTCCAAGCGCGATGTTCCGTGTAAAGCTGGAGACAGGCCAGATCGTTCTCGGGCATGTGTCCGGAAAGATGCGGAAACATTTCATAAGGATATTGGTGGGAGACAAGGTAAAGATAGAGCTTTCTCCCTATGATCTGACCCGCGGAAGAATAACTTACAGGAGTAAATAGAAATGAAAGTCAGGGCATCTGTAAAACCTTTGTGCGAGAAATGCAAAATAGTTAAAAGGCACGGGAAACTCAGGGTTATCTGTGCTAATCCGAAACACAAACAAAGACAAGGATAAAAGGAGGCAGTATGGCACGTATAGCAGGTATCGATTTGCCTAAGAATAAAAGGGCTGAGATAGGTCTTACCTATATTTACGGCATAGCAAGGGCTTTGAGCGGCAAGATATTGAAGCAGGCGAACGTTAATCTTGATACGAAAGTAAAAGACCTGACCGAAGACGAGATAGTCCGTATTAGGGAAGTAATAAAGGACTACAAAGTTGAGGGTGATCTTCGCAGAGAGATATCGCTCAATGTGAAAAGGCTGATGGATATAGGCACCTACAGGGGGCAAAGGCACAGAAAAAGCCTTCCGGTAAGAGGGCAGAGGACCAAGACCAATGCCAGGACCAAAAGAGGCAAAAGGAAAACGGTCGGTTCCGGAAGAAAAACAGAGGAAAAAACATAAAAAGGACAGGAGAATAAAAAATGGCTGAAGCCGAAAAAGAAGTAGTTAAGAAAAAAAAGAAGGACAAAAGGGTCCCTATACAGGGAACGGCCCATATAAAGGCGACATTCAACAATACGATCATTTCTATATCGGATTCGAAAGGGGCTGTCGTAGCCTGGGCTAGCGCCGGCAATGCCGGGTTTAAAGGAACAAAAAAAGGGACTCCATTCGCGGCACAATCCGCCGCTGAGATAGCCGCCAAAAAAGCCATAGACATGGGTATGAAAGAAGTGACCGTATTCGTTAAAGGGCCGGGGTCCGGGAGAGAGACGGCCATAAGGGCTTTGCAGGCAGCCGGTCTTTATATAAACTCGATAAAGGATGTAACGCCGATACCGCATAACGGTTGCAGACCCAGAAAGCAAAGGAGAGTGTAAATGGGAAGACATACTGGCCCGGCATGTAAGCAGTGCAGAAGGGAAGGCGCCAAGCTTTTTCTGAAAGGGGAGAAATGCTACGGCGCAAAATGTCCTTTCGGCAAAAGGCCTTATGCCCCGGGACATCAGGGTGAGAACAGAAAAGCCAGGATCTCCGAGTTCGGATTGAGGCTTAGAGAAAAGCAAAAAGCCCGCAGAATTTACGGCATAGGAGAGAGGCAGTTCAGAAAATATTTTGAGATAGCCAATAAAACCAAGGGAAATACCGGAGGAAAGCTCCTGGAACTTTTGGAGAGAAGGCTGGATAACGTTCTTTGGAGGATGGGCGCCGCAAGATCAAGGGCGGAAGCCAGACAGGTCGTCCGCAACGGACTTCTCAGAGTGAACGGCCGCAAGGTAAATATCCCTTCCTTCCAAGTTAAGACCGGTGATGCGCTCACGTTCAAAGAAAAATATGCCGCGTCCTTAAAGAAGATACTTGAGGGGATAAAGGACAGGGCTGTTCCCGGATGGATCTCTTTTGACGGTGACAAATTGGAAGGAAAGGTCCTTTCCATACCGAGGAGAGAAGAAATAGACGCGCTCATTGAAGAACATCTGATCGTAGAGTTTTATTCTAGATAGGGAGGTAATGAAAGATGGTAATGTTAGGCGAGAAGCCGTGGGTGAGATATGAGCCGCAGGATGAAGGTTACGGGAGGTTTATCGTAGAGCCGCTTGAAAGGGGCTACGGGTCAACTTTGGGCAATTCCATGAGAAGAGTTCTATTGTCCTCTCTTACGGGGGCTGCGGTCACTTCCATAAGAATAGAGGATGTTGCCCATGAGTTCTCTACCATACCGAATGTGGTCGAGGATGTTATACAGATAATCCTTAACATAAAGAAGATCGTGATAAGGTCGCATTCTGACACACCGAAAGTTATAAAGCTTGAAGCCAAGGGCAAAGGGCCCGTCAAAGCCGGAGATATCAAGCACGATGCTGATATAGAAATAGTTGAGCCGGAGCATGTCATCGCCAATCTTGAATCCGGCGGAAAACTGAATATAGAGATGGTGGTTGAAAAAGGCAGAGGGTTCGTTCCTGCCGAAAGGAATAAGAAACCTACGCAGCCGCTCGGGACCATACCTGTTGATTCGATCTTTTCTCCCATAAAGAAGGTCAATCTGATCACTGAAGAGGTACGAGTTGGTCAGGAAATAAATTATGACAGGCTGATATTGGACGTGTGGACCAATAAAGCGCTCACTCCCCAGGAAGCTGTCGAGAAAAGCGCCGAAATACTGGCAAAGCATATAAACATGTTCATGCACATAGGGGAAAGGTCTGATTCGTTAGCCATCCATGTGCAGGGACAAGGGGAGCCGGATGAGGCAGCTCTTGAGATGAGCATCGATGATATAGATCTTTCCTCAAGGTCGCTTAACTGTCTGAAAAAGGCCGATATAAAGACCGTAGGTGATCTGGTAAAGCTCACTGAGGACGATCTGCTGCAGGTAAAAAGCCTTGGGGCGAAATCCTTTGAAGAAATAAAAGAAGTTCTCGCTAAGTTCAATCTGTCACTTAAAGGATCAGATGATAAAGCGGGTGAAGGGAATTAAGGAGAAATGAGGCACAGAAAAGGTAACAGAAAACTCTCAAAGCCCACGGATCAGAGGATAGCTCTTTTAAGGGCTCTGGCCCTTTCATTGATCTCGGCCGGGAAGATAAAGACTTCCAAGCCCAGGGCAAAGGAGACCAGAAAGCTGGTCGAGAAAATAGTGGCCCTTTCCAAAAAAGGCGGTTTGCCCAATCTTAGGAAGGCGATCGAAGTGGTCCCTAACAAGAAGGTTGTAACTGAATTCTTCAAAAGCGCTCCGGAGCGCTTTAAAGGGAATAACGGCGGGATATGCAGGATCGTGAACATAGGTTCACGCAGAGGCGATGACGCCGATATGGTGCTTTTAGAGTTGATAGCTTAAATAATTCGGGAGGATTTTAAAGGAAATGAAAAGAAATAAGACTTTTTCGGCTAAGCCGGAAAAAATAGAAAGAAAGTGGTATCTTGTTGATGCTTCCGACAAGATACTGGGGCGTCTGGCTACCAAGATCTCCCTTGTGTTGAGGGGTAAGGATGAGGAGATATTCACTCCCAGTTGTGATACCGGGGATTTTGTCGTGGTGGTGAACGCTTCGAAAATAAAGGTTTCCGGAAAAAAACTTAAAGATAAAACTTATTTTTCTCATTCTCTTTATCCGGGAGGAGCCAAGTTCATAAACCTTGAGGATCAGTTAGCTAAGAACCCGGGGAAGGCTATACTCCATGCGGTGCGCGGCATGCTCCCTAAGGGAAGGTTGGGCGACAAGCTCATAACAAAGCTGAAAGTATATGACGGAGATAATTATCCTCATACTGCACAAAAACCTGAAATATTGAACGTATAAAGGAGATTATGGAATGACAGAACCCGAAAAAACAAAAAAAACAGCGAAGCCGAAGGCTCACAAGGAAGATGCCGGGACATCCGCGGTAAAAAGGGCTTCTAAAAGATCATCTTCTGAAGCCAACTATAAAGCTGTAGGCAGAAGAAAAACCGCTATAGCCAGGGTTTCTCTTTTTCCCGGCGGAGGGAATATAGCGATAAACGGCAAGGGACATGAAGAATATGTTTCCGGACGTCACAAGCTTATTGCCGAAATAACAAAACCTTTCTCCGTAGTGAACCTTAAGAACGTTTACGATGTGGAGATCAGGGCGAACGGCGGAGGGATAGCTTCACAAGCTGAAGCCGTAAAGCTCGGTATAGCCAGAGCTCTTTTGCTTGTGGACCCTACAATGAAGCCGGTCCTGAGCAAAGCCGGATGCCTTGTGCGAGACTCAAGAATGAAAGAACGCAAAAAATACGGCCGCAAGCGTGCCAGGAAAAGATTCCAGTATACGAAAAGATAAAGATCAGACCCCGCCAAGGCGGGGTCTTTTTTTTGCGGTGGTATAATTGCTGCATTGCTTATAAGGGGACCTTCGACAAGCTCAGGGCAAGTGTTTGTACTGAGCACCGAGCGACTTGTGCCGAGCGTAGTCGAGGCAAGCGAGGTGTCGAAAAATCCCACAGTTGAAAGGTGAAAGTTGACCGGGTTTTTGTTTATAGGTTATAATGAGCATAACCTCCAAAAAATTTAGAAAGGGAACACTTGTATGGCTTTCAAAGAATATTTGATGATCCCCGGTCCGACCCCTGTCCCTGCCAGAGTTTTGACTGCGATGGGCAAGCAGATGATAAATCCCAGAGGCCCGTCATTTTCCAGCATAATAAAGGAGATCGTTGAAGGCGTTAAGTGGGCCTATCAGACCAATAGCGATATCATTACTCTTACTACTTCAGGCACGGGCGGCATGGAAGCGGCCATAGTCAATTTCTTGTCTCCGGGCGACAAAGTCCTTTCGTTGAACATAGGGGCTTTCGGAAACCGGTTCGCTAAAATAGCTAAGGCATATGGTGCCGATGTGGATGAGGTGAAATTCGAAAGAGGGAAAGCCGTTGATCTTAAGACGGTAGATGAAAAGCTATCCGCCGACAAGAACAAGGCGATCAAGGCAGTGCTGATCCAGCATAATGAGACTTCTACCGGAGTTCTAAACGATGTCAAGTCAGTTGCGGAACTGGTGAATAAACACGGGGCTCTTATGATCGTTGATGCAGTTTCTGGACTGTTGACTGCTCCTCTAAAAGCCGATGAATGGGGGCTGGATGTCGTGGTGTCAGGTTCTCAGAAGGCTTTTATGGTCCCTCCGGGGCTTGCATTCGTATCAGTGAACAAAAAGGCCTGGGCTGCCCATGAAAAAGCCAAAATGCCCAGATTTTATTTTGATTTTAAGGCGGCCATGAAATTCGCGGAGATAGGGGAGACCCCTTGGACGCCGGCGGTCTCGGTCATATTCGGCATGCAGGAAGCCATAAGAATGCTCAAAGAAGAAGGATTGGATAATATATTTGCCAGACATGAAAAGATCACAAAAGCTGCCAGGGCCGGCCTTAAAGCCCTGGGCCTAAAATTGCTTGTCCAGGACGAAAAGATAGCCTCGAGAGCTGTTACTCCCGTATTTCCTCCTGACGGTGTTGATGCGGATAAGCTCCGGAAGGCCGTACGTGAAAAATACGGAGTGGTCCTTGCCGGAGGGCAGGAAGACCTGAAAGGCAAGCTTTTCAGGATAGGCCATTTGGGATATATAGACAAAATGGAGCTCCTCGCGGCATTAGCTGCGCTTGAGATAGAGCTTGGTTCATCTGTGAAAAAAGGGTCTGCTGTTGCAGCCGCGGAAGAGGTGCTGGCATGAAGGTCCTTATTGCCGATAAAGCCGCAAAAGAGGGGATCGAGGCCCTTAAAAGTGCGGGATTTGATGTGGATATCAAAACCGGACTGAACGAACAGCAGCTGATAGATATTATTGCCGATTATGACGGAATGATGGTCAGAAGCGAAACGAAGGTGACCCCCAAGATAATAGACTCCATGAAGAAAATGAAAATAATCGGCAGGGCCGGAGTAGGGGTCGACAATATTGATGTCAGTGCTGCCACCAAAAAAGGCATAGTAGTGGTGAATTCCCCTGAAGGTAATACGATAGCGGCAGCAGAGCATACTTTTGCCATGCTGATGTCGCTCGCAAGGAATATTCCGCAGGCCGCTGCCTCCATGAAGTTAAAAAAGTGGGAGAAAAGCAGGTTCATAGGGACGGAATTGTACGGAAAAACGCTCGGGGTAGTAGGAGCCGGCAAGATAGGAAGCCGCGTTATTTCTTATGCGCAGGCATTTGGGATGAAAGTGGTGGTGTTTGACCCTTTTGTTACCGAAGAATATGCGAAGAAGCTGGGAGTGGAAGTCAAGTCTCTGGATGATGTAATAAAAACAGCCGACTTCATAACATTCCACATACCTAAGAACAAGGAAACGCTCCATCTTATAAACAAAGAAAAGATATCCACGATGAAAGACGGTGTTAGGCTTGTAAACGTCGCGCGCGGCGGGATAATAGATGAGAATGACCTCAAGGAAGCCCTGATATCAAAAAAGGTCGCGGCTGCTGCTTTGGATGTATTCGAGGTAGAGCCTTTAGCCGAGAATATATTTGCCGAGCTTGATAACGTCATAACCACTCCTCATCTAGGGGCATCCACGCTGGAGGCTCAGGTCAATGTTGCCGTGGATGTGGCGGAACAGATAATAGCCGTATTGAACGGAGAGCCGGCAAAGGCGGCCGTGAACATCCCCGCCATGAGACCGGATCTTCTTGGACCCGTGAAACCTTTTCTGCCTCTTACCGAAAAACTCGGAAAATTCGCCGCTCAGCTTATCAAAGGGCCCATATCCGATGTGGAGATATCATATCTTGGAGAGATAAGCGGCCATGAAGTTGCACCTTTGACTGTCGCTGTGTTAAAAGGCGTTTTTGAGGCCGCTTTGGGAGATTCTGTTAATCTTGTCAACGCAACCCTCGTGGCCAAAGAACGCGGAGTTAACGTAAAAGAGATCAAAAGCGACAACGCTGAAAGCTTTTCCAATCTTATATCCGTAAAAGTGTGTTCCGATAAAGACTCTAAAACAGTTGCCGGTACCGTATTCGGGTCCTATGGGGAACGCATAGTTAAAATAGATAACTTCAGTACGGATGTCGCGCCTAACGGATTCATGCTTATCACTTCGCATACGGATAAGCCGGGCATAATAGGAAAGGTCGGGACTCTTTTGGGCGATTCAAAGATCAATATAGCTTCTATGGATGTCGGCAGGGAATCAATAGGCGGAAAAGCGGTCATGGTCCTGAGCGTTGACAATCTTATATCCGAGGACATAATTAAAAAGGTCAATAAGATAGAAGGTATCACGGATACAAAGCTTGTAAAAGTGTAGCTTTTAATGGGTAAAACCAAGCCTTTAGTCGCCATCGTTGATGATGAGGAAGATATCCTTAAGACAATAAAAACCGTCCTGAGAAAAGATTATTCTGTGCTGGCCTATCGGGATCCCGAAAAAGCTCTTGAGGAGCTCGGGACCGCCGATGCGGATGTTCTGCTCCTGGATATAAAAATGCCTTATATTGACGGGATATCTTTCTTGAAGCAGATAAAAAGAACATCTCCTTGCACTGAAGTCATAATGCTGACCGCATTGGGTGATTCGAAAACCGCGATCTCAGCGATGAAATCCGGCGCCTATGATTATATTAATAAGCCTTTTGATGTCGAGGAACTTAAAGCCTCTATTGAAAAAGCCATAGAAAAAAGAAACCTCGCAAAAGAGAATATGGCCTATAAAGCGGTTTCCGATAGGTCGTTCTGCGAAATACTGGGCGATTCTCCTGTTATGAGAAAGCTTTTTGACCTTATAGCTATGATATCCTCTGCTGACAGTACTGTTCTGATTACGGGAGAGACCGGTTCCGGGAAAGAGCTTGTTGCCAGGGCTATACATAAGAACGGCAAACGGGCCAATAAGCCTTTCGTGGCCGTGAATTGCGCCGCTATTCCTGATAATCTTTTTGAGACAGAGCTTTTTGGCCATGAAAAAGGTGCTTTTACCGGGGCTTTTGAGCGGCGGACGGGAAGCTTTGAACATGCTGACGGAGGCACCATTTTTTTGGATGAGATCGGTTGTTTGTCGATGCCTTTGCAGGCAAAGCTATTAAGGGTGCTTCAGGAGGGAGAGATAACCCGCGTAGGAGCTTCCGAAGCCTTAAAGATAGATACTAGAGTGTTATGTGCAACAAACATGGACCTTTTTGGCATGGTCAAAAAAGGATCTTTCAGGCAGGACCTTTATTATCGGCTTAATGTCATACCGCTGAACATCCCTCCGCTCAGGGAAAGAGGCGATGATATTATTATGATCTTCGGGGCTTTTTTGGAGAGATTCAAGAAAAAATTCGGCAAGGAGATATCCGCTTCTGAAGAGTTTTTGGAAGCCCTTAAGAGATATAACTGGCCGGGTAATGTGAGAGAGCTTGAGAATATGGCAGAAAGGATAGTGGCCCTGTCCTCGAAAAGAGAGCTTATGCCCGAGGATCTCCCTTCCGACATGAAGCAGAAACGGTCAGCGGATATCCCTCTTAACGAGATATTGGACAAATGCGAGTCAGAGCATCTTCTGGAAGCTTTGTCCATGACTGATTGGAACCAGAGCAGGGCTGCGGAGGTCTTGCGGATAGACAGGTCGACTTTGATATCCAAGATGAAAAAGCATTCCTTGAGCCGGCGAGTTGATTGACTTGTATTTCTCGCAGGGAATATAATGGTAAAAAATGTTTGATTCTTTATTAGGCTTGGCTTATTTTTTTGTCGTCGGCTCCAATATCGTTTTGGCGATATTCACCCTGTATGTCGGCAGGTCCAACCGGGTTAATATATCTTTCAGTATGATAAGTTTTCTGCTGGCTCTCTGGGTAATATCATCCTATTTTGCGGTAAGCTATTTTCAGTCATACAGGGATATTGCCTCGTTCTGGTTCAGAATGAGGTAGCTTACCATAATACCTATCCCGGCATTATTCCTGTATTTTGCCGGCATATTTCCGGAATATAAAGGAACGGATACCGGGTTCCGCAAAGATATATGGATATTCGCACCTCTTCCATTCCTTTATATCCTGCAACTATCCGGTCTGGTAGCGCAGTCGGTGATGCCTTCTAATACCGGAGGAATAGAACAGGTTTATGGGCCTATGCTGCCGATCTTCATGCTGTATTTTATAGGCTATTTCTTCATGGTTTTTGCGATCCTTGTCAGAAAATATTTCCGATTGAGAGGGATATCTAGGATCCGTTTGCAATATGTTTTTGTGGGAGCCCTGCTTCCCGTGATCGTAGGGACGATCGGGAACTTGATCCTGCCGATCCTCCATATAGAGCCCGGGTTTCTCTATTATTTAGGGCCGCTTTCCACCGTGTTCATAGTCATGATGATCTTCAGCGCCATAGTAAAGCACAAGCTTTTCCTCGGATTTAACTATATATTCGGCAAAGGGATCGTATATACCATAATGGCGGGTTTCATTACTACCGCTTATTTCGGTTTCTTATTGGTCATGGCCAAGTTCTTTCAGGAGATCAGCGGAAATTATTCATTGTTTATCGGCTTTTTGTTCTTTATAGTTTTTGCCGTGGTTTTTGGGCCTGTCAAAGACGGGCTCCAGAAATTGGTCGACTCATTCTTATTTAAATCTAAGCTGGACTATGAAAAAACCCTGAGACAGACAAGTTCTGCCATGAATTTCATTTATAACAGAGAGAAACTTTTGACTCTTACGGCAAAACTACTTGTCAAGAGAATGAGATTGTCCGGAGCCGCGCTCTTTTTGTACGATGAGAACAAGAGAGAGTATGTGATAAAAGGGGCCGGCGGGATATGTAAGGCCTTGATCGGCAGGGGCATGAGTTCTGAGAACGCTTTGATCGAGGAGCTGGAAGAAAAAAAGACATATATATTGAGAGCAGAGATGGAAAGGGCGGCATCGGATGTTTTTGTTTCGGATTATGAAAAGAAAAAGTACGAAGCTGTTCTCTCGGAGATGGACCGTTTGAACATTCATTTGTGTTTTCCCAGCATACTGAGGGGCAATATAATAGCTTTTCTGGCCTTGGGGAGCAAGATATCCGGCGATCCTTTTGATGAGGATGATCTCTCTTTTTTGGGGGCTTTAGCGAACCAGAGCGCTATATTCCTTGAGAATTTCCTGCTCGCCGAAAAGGAAAAAGAGTCAGCCCAAGCCATCGCCCAGGCTCAGACCAGAGATAAGTACACCTCAATGCTGGAAAAAATGAACAAAGAGCTTATGGATACAAAAGAAGAGCTTATCAAGTCCGAAAGGGCTGCGACCCTTGCGATGTTATCAGTGTCGGTACAGCAGGAGATAAAGGTCCCTATGCTTAAGATAATAGATGAAGCAAGTTTTTTTTCTTCAGACCCCTCAAAAATATCCAGGGATATTGCTGTGGAGAAAATATCGCGGATCGAAAAGCTGGGGAAAAAAGTAAGGGAGCTGTTGCGCAACCTTGCTAATATAACGGAGCCAGTAGTTAAGGATTATACGGTGCCTTCAAAATAGGCTGAAGAGGTATATCGGTGATAGAAAAGATATTGTTCGACATTTCTTATTTAGTGGTTATCGTGGTCACTCTTACGCTGGCGATCATGGTCCTTTATAAAGATACCAGGGACCCGATAAACTTGTTCTTTGGCTTGGCTATATTATGCGGGTTGTGGCGTCTTTATTCTATCTTCATGGTAATGAACTCATCGTCCCCTATGACCGGGTATGTGCCCCTCTTTTGGATAAAAGCGGCCTATTTCTCGGCAGTGCCCATGCCAATACTGTACCTGTATTTTGCGCGCAGTTTTTCCGGTTATCTAAAAAAGTTCTACTGGCTGGATATCGTGGTGTTTATCCCCGTTCCCGTATTATCAGTCCTCTTGTTCACCGACCTGATGGTCAGGGGGGCCGAGTTCCTTCCGGATCTTACCATTAAAGAGTACTTTGGGCCTCTGATGATCCTTTATATAACGTATTTCTTCGTTTATTTCTCCGCGGCTTTTTGGCTGCTTGCGAATAAATATTTTGCATCTTCCGGAAGAGTAAAGCTGCAGACAGCGTATATATTTTTAGGTACGGTGATACCCGTCGGCAGTTCCGGGGTCATCAATATAATGATCCCTTTTCTTGGATTTTCGCTCAACTGGCAGTTGTATAAGTTAATACCTCTTACCACCATAGTTTTAGCCTGGTCGGTTTCAGCCGCTATCGTAAAATACAAGTTCATGGAATTCCATTACGCGGTGACCAAGGGGATCCTCTTTACA
Organism: uncultured bacterium; assembly: GCA_937950635.1. Lineage (GTDB taxonomy): Bacteria > Margulisbacteria > WOR-1 > JAKLHX01 > JAKLHX01 > CALFCX01. The sequence goes on along the minus strand of CALFCX010000139.1, from coordinate 6,136 downwards.
GTGCTTGCCAGCTTTGCCACAGCGGCATATTTTTCAGGGCTTTTTCTGGCGGCAAGGTTTTTTCAGGGGATAAGCGGGAATTATTCTTTTATTGCTGGGCTTGTGTTCTTTTTTGTTCTTGCAATGCTGTTCGATCCTTTGCGCTTAAAAATAGAAAAAATGACCGATAGGATATTCTTGAGAACGAAACTGGATTTTGAAGCAGCCATAGGAGAGATAGCTTCTTCAATGAAACTGTCCGTTGATATACACAAATTCCTGGGCGATTCATTGAAAATAATCACGAAGAAAGCCGTCCTGTCCGGAGCGGCTTTCTTGGTTCATGACGAAAGACATGAGCGTTTTGAAGTGAAAAGCGCGGAGGGCTGCAGTAAAGAATTGACAGGCTATACCATGACACCCAATTATCCTCTCATAGAACGCATGAAATCTTCCGGAAAACTGGTCCTTAGGCGCGAACTGGAGAAGAAAATAGGGGACTATTATACCCCTTCATGCGAAAAAGAGGATATTGTGTTAGTGCTCGAGGATATGCAGAAAATAGGGGCTTTCGCCTGTATCCCTGGTTTGGCAAATGGCAGGATAATAGTTATTTTGGCTGTCGGACCGAAATTAGCCGGGGGGGAGTTTGATTCGGAAGAGATCGATTTTTTTATTACCGCGATGAATCAGATAGCCATATTTGTCGAGAATGCGGCATTGCTGGAAAAAGAAAGGGAGTCGGCGAGACTTGCAGCGGAATCAATGGAAAAGGCGAAATATGTTGAGCAGCTTGAAAGGATAAATAAGGATCTTGTTAAAGCCAGGGAAGATCTTGTCAAAGCCGAAAGGATATCTACGGGGACGAAACTTTCAATTTCGTTGCAGCATGAGATCAACAACCCTCTTACATCGGTGCTTGCCATAACACAAGCGCTTTTGATAAAACTGGACAAGGAAGAGGGCTTCGATCCGCTCTTTATAAGTCAGAAGATGAAGACTGTAGAAGAAGAGGCTCTGCGGATAAATCAGTTGCTTGAGAGGCTTTCCGGCATAACGGATCCTATAGTCAGGGAATATATGCCCGGGGTAGAAATGATAGACCTTAACGCTCCGGAGTCGTAATTATGTCCCTTTACAATGTTCTTCTTTTGTCAGCCGCTCTTTTAGGGCTGTTATTCTCTTTTATAGTATTTTCATGCGGAAAGGACCGTATTCCCAAGAATAGTCTTGCTGTATATAATTTGGCTTTTTCATGCTGGTGCCTATGCCAATTCATGGGGGAAATATCAACATCAGCCGAAAGAGTTCTTTTCTGGACAAGGATGAGCATATCTTTTGCCGTTCTGATACCGTACCTTTTTGTCTTTTTTGTTTATTCATTCCTGGGTCTCCTTGGTGAGAGGAAAGGCCCCCTTTGGTCCTTCGGGGGCGTAAGCATTTTTTTCTTAGGGCTTTTACCGAGTTCTTTGTTCGTTGAAAGCCTGTCTTCCACAAGCTATTTCAGATATTATCCGAAAGGCGGCGTGATCTATGCTCTTTTCTCTTTGTTCTTTCTGATACAGGTCTCGGCAGGGTTATTTGAACTTTTTCGTGCTCTGCATCCTTCTTCCGCGGCAAGGAGAAAACAGATATCTTATGTTATTCTTGCCGCTTTTCTCGGCTTTGGCGGAGGCGTGCTTTGGTTCCTGCCGGTGTTCGGGATGGATATATATCCGTTCGGCATATTCATAACCCCGTTCTACCTTTTTGCAGGGGCTTATGCCGTCGCGAAACACCGTCTTCTAGATATAAAGGTTGTTATAGGCAAGTGGGCGATATATACCGTGCTGATAAGTATCTTTACCGGAATGTACATAACGATGGCAGCCGTATTTTTCAGCTATTTTAAATTGGAAAAACACTTGTTCACGGCCTTTCCTGCTGTTATAGTACTCTTGGCATTTTCGATATTGTTCGACCCTTTGCGCTCGCTTTTCCAGAGAACAATGGACAGGCTGTTGTTCGGTATTAAATATGATTATCAGTCGGCGGTAAAAAGGCTTTCCGCTTCTGTTTCTTCAAGTGTTAATATCTCGGAATTGGCTTATGTTGCCACGCAGGAACTGACCAGTTTAATGGGGGTCAGGGATTCGGCTTTTTTTATGGTCGACAACAAGCACGACAAATTTGCGGCGATTAAAACCTCCGGCCGTATGAGTGCCGGTTCTATACCGGTCAATATCGCACGTTCGTTTTTGGTTGATGGCTCCTCGGCGCTTTTTGAGGAGGACGCGAATGACCCAGCATTATCAGCTTTTTTTGAAGAGAGCGGAGCATCTGTTTTTGTCCCGATAATTTTCGGAGGGGAGATCAACGGGTTTGTCCTTTTTGGGAGGAGATCAAAGGATAGGGGATGGATTGACAAGGACAGGGATATTTTTGAGATGTTCTCGTCCAATGCATCCATAACTGCGCAGAACATACTTTTATCGGAAAAGCTCATGGGGGATCAGTTCTCTCTCTATAATTCCGAAAAGATATCCGCGATCGGCATGATAGCCGGCGAAATGGCGCATGAAATAAAGAACCCTCTTACAGCGATCAGGGGCCTCGTTCAGGTGTTTTCGGACAATATGTCCGACCAAAAATTCGTAGAAGATTTTTTAGCGATCGTACCGAGACAGATAGAAAGGATAAATAATGTGGTGAACCGTTTGCTTAAACTTGAGAACAATATCCAGGAGATATCCTCAGGAAAACCGGTTGCTGAGAATATCTCCTTATCGGAATTGGTATCTGATGTGCTTAAACTATGCTATCCGCAATATGAAAACAGAGGTATAAGGCTGATAAAGGAGATCGATCATCCTTTGATAATAAAGGCCGACAAAGACGGGCTTGAACAGGTTATATTCAATCTTGTGTTGAATGCGGTTCAATCCATGCCTGACGGAGGTTTACTTGTCGTGCGTATTTTTGATAACAGATTGGAGATATCGGATACCGGATGCGGAATAAAAAAAGAAGACCTTGAAAGGATATTCGACCCATTCTATACTACAAAGGAGAGCGGTGCCGGGTTGGGGCTTTCGGTTACCAGAAAGATACTTGCGGATAACGGGGCCACAATAAGCGTTTCAAGCGTTCCCGGGAAGGGCAGCGTGTTTTCCGTGATCTTTGAGGAGGCGAAAGAGTTTGGGGGATAATATGGGAAAAATATCGATCATTGCCGTGATCTTCGGTCTTTGTATGTTCTTGGCCTTTCAGGCAGGAGTTGTCTCAAAGAGCGACAATGCAGATATTCTTGACTTTGATATCCCGGTAAAGAAACTATACGCTGGACCTGATGAAGGTTCGGAAGTTGTATATGATGTTCCTGTGAACATCAATCTTACAGGCCGGACCTATGATGATAAGTGGTATCGGATAAAAGTATCCTATAATTTTCTGGGATATTTTGAATATGAAGGCTGGTGTAAGGTCAAATAGCCCGGTTATGCTGGTTGCCCGGGAGTGTTCTTTGATCTTAAAAGCGTGCTGGCCACTGTTTCGATGAGTTCGTTCATATTAAAAGGTTTTGTTATATATTCGTTGGCCCCTTCACTGTAGCCTTCCATTATTTCAGTTTTTGTGTCCTGTCCGGTTAAAAATATTATGGGAGTAGAACGGACCTCCGCCGTTTCCCTGATTTTTTTGCATACTTCAATTCCGCTCATTCCGGGCATCTGTCTGTCCAATATGATCAGATCCGGCCTTTCCGCTAAGGCTTTTTCGAAGGCCATGATGCCGTTGGATGCCGTAACAACATCATAGCCAAGCTGTTTCAAAGCTTCGCTCGAGAGATTAAGTATATTGCTTTCGTCATCGGCCATGAGTATCTTTTGGGGCTTTGCTGCCATAAGTAAAAAATAACACACTGTCCGGATAGCGTCAAGGATATTCGGGTTGACGGAGCGTAATTTAAAATGTTAAAGTTTTGTATTAGTATATGCCTTCATATAAAACAGAGGCGATAAATCTGCGGTCCGCAAGATTTTCCGAGGCGGACAAGATCTTGTCGGTTTTCACGAAAGAACGCGGGAAAGTATCAGTTATAGCTAAATCCGCCTGCAAACCGTCTAGCAAATATGGCGGCAGACTGGAAGTCCTCGGGTATAACAATCTTTTTTTGGCTGCCGGCAAGAACCTTGATATACTAAGCCAGGCTGAAACTATCGAAAGCTTCCATTCTGTCAGGGAAAAAGAGCGTTCGCTAGGGACCGGTCTTTATATGGCAAGGGTCCTTTATTATTTCCTTGAAGAAAGAGTTCCTCATGCGGCTCTTTTTGGCCTTTTCTTGGGATGTTTAAAAGCCCTTAAAAGAGGGGATGACCCGGACTCGGTCGCAAGGATGTTCGATGTCAGGCTTGCGGATATAGAAGGTTTCTTGCCGATAGAGAGGTTCTCTTCAGAACTGCGCAGCAGAATAAATTCTGTCCAGACCGGCCCCGATACGCCCAGGTTTTCTAGAGAAGAGATGGAAAATATCGATCTGGTCCTGGTGCCGGGAATCAGCGAACATGTTGGAAAGGACGTTTCTTTGTGGAAAAACATGTAATACCTCCGAGATTTTCGGCTGTACTGCGGAACAGATCGTTCATCTTTCTTTGGGCCGCCCAGATGCTTTCACAGTTGGCTGACAGGATATATATATATGTTCTTGTCTTGGCCGCCTATACTCTTACGCATACTAATCTGGGAGTGTCCGTTCCGATGCTGTCCTTCGGCATTCCCTCGGTTTTGTTCGCTTCTTTTGCCGGTGTATATGTTGACCGGTGGAATAAGAAATATACTATGCTTGTCTCGTGTCTTTTGCGGGCTGCTTTGATATTTCTGATGCTCATATTACTGAAGAGCTCGCTTGTATGGATATTTTTTGTAAGCTTTGCGATATATACAATAGCTCAGTTCTTCGCGCCTGCCGAAGCCTCTTCTTTGGCCGAAATAGTGGAGAGAGAGAACTTGATACTTGCCAATTCGCTTTTTATGACAACGTGGATGTGGAGTTCTGTGGCGGCTTTTGGGGTTGGGGCTCTGCTTGTAAGTGCTTTTGGCAACGATAACACGCTGATAATCTCTTCCGTGTTGTATATAATTTCTTCTCTGTCGATACTGTTCGTGTCTTTGAAATATTCCGTTCATAATCCCGAATCTTCAGTAAGAACGGTCAAAAAAGATCTCTTGGCTGGTTTTGAGTTCATAAGGCGCAGTTCGATCATCAGACACGCGCTGTTCAAAATGTTCATGATCACTTCGGCTCTGGCCGTTGTATCCATGCTGGCCATACAGTTCGCCGAACAGTACATAGGGATAGGAGCGCAGAATTTCGGCTATCTTGTGATCGTTGCGGCCGCAGGCATGCTTTTTGGGATGTGGATGCTAGGCAGATTAAGCCATTTTTTCAAGAAAGGCCATATCATATTTGCCGGTTTTTTGATGACGGGTTCTTGTTTGATGCTTTTATCGCAAACAAAGAACCTTTATCTCGCCTTTTTCTATTGTTTTGTGCTGGGGGTAGGGAATATACTTATCAATGCCACTTTGCAGACAACGGTAGCGCATAATACGCCGCGATCTTTGAGAGGCAGGGTTTTCGGGATACAGAATATGCTGATAAATTTTGCCTTTACCGTGCCCGTGGTCCTTTTCGGCGTTATAGCGGATTACTTCGGGCTCGATACATCCATTCTGCTTCTTGGGATCATTCTCTTTATTCCTGCGGCCATGGTGCTTGTTGACCCGCAGTCCAGAATAGCATGATCTGTTATTACTATCTGACATATGAATGCAACTGCAAGTGCGATTACTGCCCTGTCTGGCAGGATTCCGACCTGGACCGGTCAATAGTCCCTTCGCTTGATACCCTTGACCAGAACCTCTCTTCATTGAAAAGACTCGGCATAAAAGAGATATTCTTTACCGGAGGGGAGCCGCTGCTTTATGAAGATCTGTCCCGAGCTCTGCAGCTTGCCAAAGAGAAGGGCTTTGTAGTTCTTTTATCGACTAACGGACTTCTGTCATCAGAAAGGCTAAGCCCGGCATCGGGGACTTTGGACAGACTTTTTATATCGATGAGTTATCCTTCAGAAGCAGAACATAATGCTGCCAAAGCCCAGGAATGTTTTTAGATCGGAAG
>CALFCX010000138.1 GCA_937950635.1 uncultured bacterium | reverse complement strand
GGATCCGGATTCTCCGGATACAAGACTGTTGTCGATCGGCATTGTCGGCTTTAAGATAATGCCGGCAGGCATGGGCCTATAGTGGCGGAGGTCATATGAAACCAGAGGTTTCGGTGGTCATATTGTGTTACAAAGCCGGGGATCGGCTCTATGGCTTTGTGGAGAAGATAATCGGCATCTTGAACTCCGGATTAAGGTCATGGGAAATAATACTTGTAGGTAATTATATCCATGGTTCGGACGATACGACCCCGGAAGTAGTAAAAGATATTGCCTCAAAAAATGAGCATATAAAAGCGATCACAATGCCTAAATCCGGCATGATGGGATGGGACGCCAGATGCGGGCTTGATTCCTCAACGGGCGAATATATATGCATCATAGACGGCGATGAACAGATGCCGCCGGAAGACATAATCAGGGTATATAAAAAGATAACTGACGAAAAGCTTGATTTTGTACAGACCTATAGGAGCAAAAGACATGACGGTGTATGGCGAAAATTCATTTCTAGTGTTTACAATCTGTTGTTCAGGCTGCTTTTTCCGGCAATAAAATTAAAGGATGTGAATTCAAAACCCAAGATATTGAGAAGGGACCGCTATGAAAAAATGCGGTTGTTCGCCAATGATTGGTTCTTTGATGCGGACATCGTTATACAGGCCTGGAAACAGGGGCTTAAAATAGGGGAGATCCCTACGGAATTCTACAGGTGCGGATATAGAAGCTCTTTTATAGGCATAAAAGCGATCATGGAGTTCGTAAAAAATCTGTTCATCGTGAAAATAAAGGATATGTTCAATGGGTAATACAATGCCTAAAGTCCTGATAACGGGGGCTTCAGGCTTTCTTGGATCCAATCTTGTAAGTTATTTGCTTCGCAAAGGCATTAACGATATAGCTGCTCTCGATACAGAGGAGCTTTCTTCGTTTGACAAGGACAAAATAACTTTCATAAAAGGGGATATAAGAGACAGGGAGGCGGTCAGGGCAGCCGTCAAAGATTCGGATATTGTGGTTCATGCTGCTGCGGTGATGCCTTTGCATGATGCCGATCTTACTTATTCTGTTGGGATTGACGGAACCCGAACCTTGATGGAGGAGGCCTTTAAACAAGATGTTAAAAGAGTGATATTTATATCGTCGGTTTCCGTGTATGGGGAGAAGCCTGTTTCTCCTGTGTATGAATCGGCCGGATTCAACGGAATAGGAGCATATGCTAAATCAAAAATAGCTGCGGAATATATCTGCAGAAATTACCGTGGGAAGGGGCTGTGTGTGCCGGTCTTGCGTCCGAGACCGTTGATCGGCCCTGGGGGGGTGGGATCTTTTTCTATGTTGTATGAATGGGCTGCTGGTGGAAGGAACTTTCCCATAATAGGGGACGGCAATAACAGATATCAGCTTTTGGATGTTGATGACCTGTGTGAAGCCATATTCTTATGCATTACAGGTGATGAGGGACTTGTGAATGACGATTTTAATATAGGTGCGGGGGTGTTCGGTACGATAAAACAGGACTTTCAATCGGTGCTTGATTGTGCCGGGCATAATAAACATATTATTTCTTTTCCGTCAGGCCCTGCAATATTAGCTTTAAGAATGATGAAGATACTCCGCTTATCCCCTGTGAGCAGCTGGGCATACGAGACCATGCCCAGGGATTCTTATGCGTCCATAGAAAAAGCTGAGAAGAAATTGGGGTTTATCCCAAAATATTCTAACAAAGACGCTTTACTGCGTAATTACAGTTGGTACATCAAAAATATCATGAAAGCACCTGTCAGCAGAAGGGGCAGCGGCAAAATGATGGACCTGCTGAAAATTTTTTTCTGATCTGTTTTTCAAACGAATAGCAAAATACACAAAAAATGCAAGAAAGACCCCGCAAGCACAAACAAATGCCAAAGCTCATGGAATCCAAAATGCTTTGAAAAATTCGGCCTTTTAGCCGCGTAGACTAATCCTCCGACAGAGTAAGCGAGTCCGCCCGCTACAAGAAGATATATTCCGTTCAAGGGCAGATTTTCCCATATGGGCCTGATCGCGATAACTGCGATCCATCCCATGCCTACATATAACAAGGTCCTGATCCATCTGCCGGTCTTTATATCCAAATATTTTATCAAAATGCCGATTACCGCCAGTCCCCAGACTATCCCGAACAGAGACCATCCCCAGGCGCCCCTTAGAGTGACAATGCAGAACGGCGTGTAAGTCCCGGCAATCAAAAGATATATCGAAGTATGGTCCAGTTTTCTGAAGAACTGATATCTGCCGCCGGCTTCTTTGGGGAGCCAGTGATACAGGGTGCTGGAGGAATATAGGGACAGAAGTGCGGCTCCGTATATTGAGAAAGAAACTATTTTCCAGGGATCTCCCAGGGCGGAGAAGACAAGCATGACTATTGCCGCAGCCGAAAGCAATGCTCCTCCAAAATGAAATGCGCCTGAGAGAGGGTCTTTGAGTTTCATTATCAGTTACTATTATACGCCGCTAGAAATTAAAAAGTTTTTTTATCTCACCGGTGGCTTCTTTTTTGAGCCGCTCGGCTTCGGCCGATACCTGCTGTGTAACGGCCGCCTTGGCCTTTTGTTTATGTTCGTCAATGACCGCTTGGGCTTTCTCTTCGGCTTTTTGGCGGGCTTTTTCGAGAGGTTTGTCAAACACGGGTCTTGGCAGCGGCATTTTTAACGAACCGGTCAGTTCGAACGTTGCTTCAAGCCAGCCCGATGCGTCCTTCAGCAGGTTGTATTCCCTGTTTAAGTTCTTTGTAGCGTGCGGAGGCAGCGCCAGCGTCAGGCGGTTCCCTTCCACCCAGCGGAGGCGTTCCAAGTCTATACCGCCATTGAAATTTAAACGGATATCTTTGTGGTCCAGAGCGAAGTTCGAGAAGGTTACAATCCCGTTCTTTATTGATGCTGCGGCATCGAGCTTTCCCGCCCGGATATCGTTCTTGAGTGAGTTGGATTTGATTATATCTGCTATTGAAGACAATATTTTTGTCTTTTTCAGTCCCATATCCCTTACGGACAGCGTCGCGCGGCCGTCCAGGTTCTTTAATATGCCCTTGGGATCTACTCCTCTGCCTGAAAACGCCGCCGATACGTCGATCTTTCCACGGAGCTTGTCCCTGAGGTCCTGATATCCGTCAAGACCGGTCAAAAAATTGTCTATGACCGCGTTCGAGAACGGATGCGCGTTAAACCCCGTCAGTTTAAGGTCGCTCGCGCTGTAAGCCGTGCCGGAAACGTTCAAATCTATCTTTGCCTTGCCTGATAGGGCCCCTTCATAGAATCTAATCTCGCGGATATCTGCTGAAACGATCCTGTTGGACATTGCCAGAGCAAGCGCGATCCTGTCCGCGTCGAATCCCCTGAACGAGAGGTTGTGTATATCAGCGGATATGCTTGCTTTGAGCGAACGGGGAATGGAAGCTGTGAGACGGTCCACCGCTTTGGTCACATCTGTTTTTTCTTTGGGCTTTTTGTCTTCGGAAGAGAATATTCCCATCAGGGGGTCGACGGAGATCTTCCGTGACGATATGTTGGCCGATATGTTCGGCCCCCTGGACAACTCGGATACTTTGATCGTCATGTCCGCTTTTTCTCCGGCAACGGAGAGCGTAATAGGGGAGAGGACGATCTTTTCTTCGGGAAGGTTGACAGAAGCTTTGCACGCAAGCGATACGGGAAAACTCTTGCCCTGATACACCGCGTTCATGGATATCTGTATATCCAAAGGCTTTGTAAGAGCGGCTCCGAAACCGGATACGGACAGATTGAAATCGTTTATTGAGGTTTCCATTCCGGCCGGAGGATCTGAATAGACCAGCTTGCCCGACCTTATGTAGAAACTGTCAACGAACAGCTCAAACGGAAGGTCTTTCTTGTCTCTTCCCGCGGCTTGATCAGGCTTTTTAGGCGAGACCAGATCAGAGAAATTATAGTTTCCGGACGGTTCTTTCTGGACGAATATCTCCGGTTTTGTAAGGCCGATCCTTCTTATCACTATCTGGCGGTGCAGGAGGGGCCACAGGTCATAGTGCAGCTCAATAGCTTCCGCGGCCACAAAAGGCCTTTTTATGTGAGGATGCTTTTCTGCTATGGAAACGTTCTTAAGCTTAAGCCCGGTGAAGATGTTGAAAGATGCTTTTTCTATTTTGACTTCCCGGCCGAGAGCCTTTGAAAGTTCTGACGCCGCGAGGTCTTTTATCCTGTCAAGCGGGAAGAGCAACGCCAGCACAATTACAGCGACGACGATCGATAAGATCAGAAAAGCAGAAAAGAGCCCGAGCCATTTAAGGATGTTTTTCATGGAGCTATTCTAACACGCGCGAAAATTTTTTTTCATCCGTAGAAGGGTTCAATGTGTATCCCGACATGAGTATCCGCCCCGTAGTCGGACCTGAGTATGGTCTCTATATTGGTGGCTATTCTGTGAGATTCTTCGACTGACAGGGCTTTGTCGACTTTTACGTGCGCTTCTATCGCTATCTCGTTGCCGATCTTTCTGGTCTTGAGATTGTGAAAGACTTTTACGCCTTCCGCCGAAAGTATCTTTTTTGCTATCTCATTTTCGGCCTGTTCCGACAGGGAATTTTCCACAAGTTCTTTCGCGCAGGGGATCATAAGGTCGAAAGATACTTTGATTATGAACAAGCTGACCAGGACCCCGGCTATTGGGTCCAATACGATCCATTTGTGGCCCAGAAATATAGCTCCCGAGATCCCTATTGCTGTGCCGATCGAAGAGAACGCGTCGGACCGGTGATGCCAGGCGTTCGCGATCACAGCCTGACTGTTGGTCTTTTTTCCGCATCCTACGGTATACCAGAAAAGGCATTCTTTCACGACAATGGATAACAGTGCCGCTGTCAGGGCTATCATGGACGGTCTGACCAGCTCCTGTCCTGCAACGGCTGAAAGTATTTTCTGAGCGCCTGAGATAAAAATGCCCGCGCCTACCAGCAATAAAGCAAAACTGATCAGCATTGTGGCAAAAGTCTCGAATTTGCCGTGGCCGTACTGATGTGTTCGGTCTTTGTCCTTTCCGGATATGCCGACGAATATGATGACTATTATGTCGGTCGCCAGGTCCGAAAAAGAGTGCAGGCCGTCGGCAAGCATCGCGCTGCTGTTGCCGATTATCCCGGCGAAAAGCTTGAACGCGGTCAAAAGGATATTGATAAGCAGGCCGAAAAACGTAATCCGGCTGGCTTCTTTTACTCTGATCTTTCTTTTGTAGGTTTGGACCATAATGGTATTAAGCTACAAGCTGCGTACAATACGAGCAGCGCTTTGCCGCAATCGGTATCTCGCTCAGGCATTCCGGACATTTTTTCGTGTTTGGGTCTGCGGGTGGTTCTTTTCGGGAGCGCGAGATCAGCATGTTCATGGGTTTTACAACGAAGAAAAAGATAGCGGTCGCCACCATAAGGAACGATATAAGGGCATTTAGAAAGCGGCCATACATTACGCTGCTGCCGTTAAGCGAGAATGAAAGCTGTCCAAAATCTGGAACTTTTGCGATCGCGGCCAGAAGAGGCGTAAAAAGATCGGATACAAGAGATGATACAACTGTTCCAAAAGCTGCACCTATTACTACGCCTACGGCCAGATCGACTACATTGCCTCTAAGCAGGAACTGTTTGAATTCTTTAAGCATTTTTTTGCCCCCTTTTTATAATGCCGAAATTTTAACATATGTTTTTTTGTTTTGAAAGAAGCCATATGTTTTTTTGCTCAGATGTGATTTGGCATCCGCCCCTCGACGGGGCTCGGGGGCTACGGGCCATGGCGAAGACTATTTCTGTGAATTAATAAGGCCTGATAACATCTTTGATAAATCTTTTGTGAGAGTGTCGAAAATTTCCGCAGTTCTTTCATCAATAGGGATGTGAGCGTTTATCAGATCAAAGCAGGCTACTGTTTCATTGAGAGAAGCTCTGGCCGTGATATAAAAGTGTTTCTTGTCTCTCTTTGAAAATCTGCCGTACCCTTCGGAAAAATTGAGTATTACCGACATACAGGCCCTTAATATCTGGTCTTTTAATGACAAAGGTATTTTGTGGTCGTTTATGTTGCTAATCAAACCGTATAGCTTTTTTGCATTTAGATATATGGGTTTGTTCTTGAAGTCGGGATGCATACATCCCGATCACAGCAATTTTTCCGCCATTCATGTTTGAAACCCGGTTGTTGATGAATAAGATGATAAATCTACCTTATTCCTTTATCTCGTTCCTTCTTCCTTCGAATTTTGCGGGTTGTTACGAATGACATTGTTTAAGGAGTAAGCAACAAGGAGTAAGGCGAATTTTGCTCGCCTGAACGGCTCGCAATAAGATATCCATCCACCTTATTCCTTTATCTCGTTCCTTCTTCCTTCGAATTTTGCGGGTTGTTACGAATGACATTGTTTAAGGAGTAAGCAGCAAGGAGTAAGGCGAATTTTGCTCGCCTGAACGGCTCGCAAAATTCGGAGGGGGTGGGATTTGAACCCACGGCTCGCATTTCTGCGATCTAACGGTTTAGCAAACCGCCCTCTTAAGCCACTTGAGTACCCCTCCGTAAGCAAGCTTGCGCTTGCAAACCCTAAGCGCGAAGCTCAAAATACTGAACTTAGGATTCGGATGACATTATTTTATCAGAGAAACGTGGATAATGTAAACGAGGTCAAACGGAGCCTTTGAGGTAGGCTTGTCGCTTTTTCTCCGGAAAGCGCTCGATCGCATACCTAAGCATAGTACGCGGCATGGTCTTGTAGTGTCTTTTGAGAAAAACCTCTTCTTCTTGCATCGAACATCTTTTCCCGACCTCGCGGAGCATCCAGCCGACGGCTTTGTGGATAAGGTCGTGTTCATCTCTTAGGAGTATTTTTGCGATCTTCATCGTTTCGTAACTGTTCCCTTCTTTTATGTATGCGAAGGTGGATAATATCGCTATCCGTCTTTCCCAAAGGCTTTTAGATCCGGCCAATTTATACAAAATATCCTTTTGCCTGTCCGAAAGATATTGGCCTACAATATGCTCTGCGGTAAGGTCTATAAGGTCCCAGTTGTTTATATGTTTTGTATTGGATAAATAAATCCGGAATATTTCTTTTTTTGCCATATTATCGCTTTTCTTGAAATGGGCGACAAGCAGTAAAAGGGCCGCCATGCGTTCCTCGTGATATTTTGAGCGGAGAAGCCCCTTTATGTCCGATAATCCCGTATCTTTGAAGATCTTTACGGCATTTCTTATCTGCGGGACCGTGATCCCAAGAAAAACATCCCCTTCGCCGTACTCTCCTGGGCCGGTCTTGAAGAAACGGGACAGTATCTTGGCCTTTCCTTTTGATGAGATCTTTCTTAAGTGTTCCTGTATGCGCATAGATTAGGGACGATTATAACACGGGGCGGCATTTTTCTTGAACAAACAACCTCTGTTTGCTATACTGTATCCCAACATTATGAAAAAAACACTGATAGTTCTGTTCGGTACTTTGTTGCTTTTGTCTATTGTTGATATCGCTCATGCAGACAGTGACATAGCATCGGCTCTGGACAGGATAGGGAACAAAGTCATAAAGACCTTCCGTTCGCTCGACCTGTATCTTGACCTTTCCTCCAAAAGGCTTGCCGACAAAAGCATCGATTCATTCAACCAGCAGGCTTTGTCCGGAAAAACTTTTGTCACTCAGATCAATGTTACCAGCATAGACCCTTTCACGCTGAACCAGATACTCAACGAGGTCAGGTTCGGCGTCCCTTACGCTTTTGATGTGGCTTTTGTTGACCGCAACGGAATAATACAGGGGATACAGCCGCCTTTCCCGGGGGCGCTGGGTTCGGATATAAGCGGTCAGGAACAATTCCAGAGGGTCAGTTATCAAAAAGTCCCGGTGCTCAGCAGGATGTTCCTCGCGGTAGAAGGGTTCTATGCGGTCGCTTTCCAGCATCCCGTGCTTACTTCAGACGGAGTATTTCTCGGAGCTACCAGCCTGTTGATAAGGCCTCAGACACTGCTGAAAGGCGTGATAGATGTCGAGACCAAAGGGCTGCGCACCGACGTATGGGTAATGCAAGATGACGGAGTGATCATATACGACAAAGACAACGAAGAAATAGGTCGCAATCTTTTTACGGACAAGCTCTACCAGCCTTTTACCGGGCTCGTACAGCTGGGCAAAAAGATAGCCGTGACCGAAAGAGGTTTCGCGCAGTATGATTTCTACGCCACCGGCAGCGACAAGGTCATAAAAAAGAATGCCGGATGGATAACGGTGGACGTGTACGGGAACAAGTGGAAGATAATCGCGACAACATCCGTCGACACTTCGATCTCACCGGAAAGAACATTGTGCGAACTTGGAGCCGAGACCATAGATGAAGCGCTTATAAAATTATCTCAGGACCGATCATTCTTAGATGCCGCCTCGGCCAATGATGAGGACTCTGTAAAGGATATCCTGTCCGGATTCCTGGAAAAATATCCTTGTTACAGCATACAATGGGTTGACAGCGATCTGGTGAACAGGGTAGGGGTTCCGGACGCACATTTTATTCCGGGCTACAAGTTCAACGCTTCCAACAGCCCTAAAGAAGCCCAGTTCGTATCAGCCGTTAACTCAAAACAGGAGTCTTCTTTCGAAGCGCCTCTGTTCGAAAGCGGGATAGCGAAATTCCATCTTGCTCCTATGTTCAAGGGGAATGAATATCTGGGAATGGTCTATTATATCGGATTAAATCCTTAAGAGCTATTTCTCTGTTATTTCTTCGGCCGTCCAATCGCTGCGCACCCAAAGTCCCGTTATCTTCATTGTTGGCTTGAGGTTTTTAAGTTTTTGCACGGCTTTCAGCACGTGCTTTTTATGTTCTTCTTCGCTTACGGGATTGCCTATGCAGTCGTGATGGGCCGCGAGGATGATCTCTTTTGTGTCATGGACGCGTATGGACGTGTCGATCTTCCTCAATATGTCCGCTAATTCTTTCAACGGCTTTTGAGCAAGCAGGCCGTCCATGCCGGGTTCTGTTATCATGTCCGCGTATTCTATCCCGCGGTTATCCTTTATCCAGTTTATTACCGGAAGCTGAGCTCTTCCGTCCATACAGTTAAGACAGGTTATGAATTCCATATTGAGGGAAATTATAGCATGGCGGGGAAGTCATCGGAGAGGGAGGGATTCGGCCTCCACTCCCGCTTGGGCGGGAGGTTCCGGGCCATGGCATTTTGCCTGACGCTCGCTCACTCCGATTTGGGCCGGAGGTATCACTCGCTTTTCCTCGCATTTGCTCGGCGGCAAAATGCCTTTCTCATCCCTCCCTGTTTCCGCTGCCGCGGAAACTTTTCGCGTGCGCGAAAAGCTCCTCACTCACTTCGTTCATTCGGAGAGGGAGGGATTCGAACCCCCGTTACGCTTGCGCGCAAAGTAGTTTTCAAGACTACCGCCATCAACCGCTCGGCCACCTCTCCATAATTGAAACTGTAAGCTTCTCAACCGCTCGCCCGCCTGCAACGCTTTGCGTAGCAATGCGGGCAGGGCCACCTCTCCGTATCCGCGGCTTACTCAGTCATTTTAACAGATTTGCGCTTGAACAAATATAAGCGCTACTTTCTCCAGAACTCGAACACGTCTTTTTTAGGGTTGTACCCGACGGTTATGTGATCGCCTTCTTTGAACTCGCCTTTTAAAAGGTGCACGGCAAGCTCGTTCTGTATCTTCTGCTCTATCAAACGTTTTAGCGGGCGCGCTCCGTATAAAGGGTCGTAGCCTTCTTTTGCAAGTACGGAAACGGCTTCCGGCTTGAAATCCAGGAATATGTTCCTGTCGGCCAGCCGGTTCTTCAACTCGTCAAGCTGTATGGACACGATCTTTTCTATCTGGCCTTCGCCAAGCTTGTTGAAGAATATTATCCCGTCGATCCTGTTGAGGAACTCCGGCTTGAACTGGAAGCGTATCTGGTCAAGTATCTTTTCCTTGAGGTCTTTTTGCTGTTTTTCCTCGCCGTAAAGATCAGACCCTATGTTCGAGGTCATAATGATGAGAGTGTTCTTAAAGTCGACCACATGTCCTTGCCCGTCTGTCAGCCTTCCGTCGTCCAGTATCTGGAGAAATACGTTAAAAACCTCCGGGCTGGCTTTTTCTATTTCATCGAACAGCACCACAGAATAAGGCCTCCGCCTTATTTTTTCCGTCAGCTGTCCGCCTTCTTCGTACCCGACATATCCCGGAGGCGCTCCAATCAGCCGGCTTACGGAATATTTTTCCATGTATTCCGACATGTCTATCCTTACCATCGCGTTCTCGTCGTCGAACAAAAACCACGCAAGGGTCTTTGCCAGATAAGTTTTGCCCACGCCCGTCGGGCCTACGAATATGAACGATCCGATAGGGCGGTTGGGGTCCACAAGCCCGCTCCTGGACCTTCTGACGGTGTTGGCTATCGTCAAGATCGCCTCGTCCTGCCCGATGACCCTTTTTTTCAGCATGTTCTCCATGTTCACGAGCTTTTCTATCTCGGAGCTCATCAGTTTGCTTAAGGGGATCCCTGTCCATTTTGATACCACTTCGGCGATATCTTCCTCGTCTATCTCTTCTTTGAGTATCGACCCTTCTTTTTTAAGTTCGTTCAGCTTGTTCTCTTTTTCGCTCAGTTCCTTTTGCGCTTTCAGCAGGGAATCGTATTTTATCTGCGCGGCTTTTTCCAGGTTGCCGGACTTTGTGGCGTTCATTTCCTCGACCTTCAGACTTTCTATTTCCTGCTTGGCGTTCTTTACGTCGTTTATGAGATTTTTTTCCGCGTTCCACTTTTCTTTCATCTTGGAGCTTTTTTCTTTCAGATCGTTTATGTCTTTTTTGGTCTTTTCGAGTTTTTCCGCTGAAGCGGGGTCTTTTTCCTTTTTGAGCGCCTGCTCTTCGATCTGAAGCTGGAGTATCTTTCTGTCGATCTCGTCGATCTCCGACGGCAGACTGTCTATCTCTATCCTGAGCTTTGACGCCGCTTCGTCTATGAGGTCTATGGCTTTGTCCGGCAGGAACCTTTGTGTTATGTACCTGTCTGACAATGTTGCCGCGGCCACGATGGCGGCGTCTTTTATCCTTACCCCGTGATGGACTTCATACCGTTCTTTAAGGCCGCGCAGTATTGCGATGGTCTCTTCTACGGTCGGCTCTTTCACGAGAAGTGTCTGGAACCTTCTTTCCAGCGCTTTGTCTTTTTCTATGTATTTTCTGTATTCGTCAAGTGTGGTCGCTCCGACGCAGCGCAGTTCGCCTCTGGCCAGCATCGGTTTCAGCATGTTGGACGCGTCTATGGAACCTTCGGCCGCTCCCGCTCCAACTAGAGTGTGCAGTTCATCTATGAAGAGGATTATCTTTCCTTCGCTTTCGGCGATCTCTTTAAGCACCGCTTTGAGCCTGTCCTCGAATTCCCCCCTGTATTTTGCGCCTGCCACCAGCGATGCCAGGTCAAGCGCCACGATCAGCTTATCCTTAAGCCCCGAAGGGACATCACCTCGGGCTATTCTGATGGCCAGTCCTTCCACTATGGCCGTTTTTCCGGTGCCGGGGTCCCCTATAAGGACGGGGTTGTTCTTGGTCTTTCTCGAAAGTATCTGTATTATCCTGCGGATCTCTTCATCCCTTCCTATTACCGGGTCTATCTTTCCGGATTTTGCCAGTTCGGTCAGGTCCCTTCCGTACCTTTTTAATGAGTTGAGATCGGAAGAGCGTCGTGTAG
>CALFCX010000137.1 GCA_937950635.1 uncultured bacterium | reverse complement strand
CAGGAAAGACATAAAATGTCTTTTCACGAACATAAGAGGATCTATCCCTGTTTCATACGCGATAGCGGCTTTTCTCGAAAGCATGGCAAAGGTGGAAGAGTATATTGACAAGAAACCTATGGATATCAGAAGCCCTGCACAGACCCAAAGAGCCGTATCGGAATTCTTTAAAAGCCGGAAATTTATCATTTTGCGGCAGTCCCCAGAGCCTTGAACATGGCTTTTGCCTTGTTCACGGTCTCAAAATATTCTTTTTCTGGTACCGAATCCGCCACTATCCCGGCACCTGCCTGCACATACGCATTCTTGCCTTTTATGAATATGGTCCTGATGGTTATGCACGTATCCATATTACCGGCAAAATCAAAATATCCGACCGCCCCGGCGTAAGGACCTCGCCGGACGGTCTCAAGTTCGTCGATTATCTGCATTGCCCGTATTTTCGGAGCTCCGGAAACGGTTCCGGCCGGGAAACTGGCCCTGAAAAGATCGAAAGAATCTCTGCCTTTTTCAAGTTTTCCGGTAACATCCGAAACAATATGCATGACATGCGAATATTTTTCCACCGACATAAGGCCTTCCACCTTTACAGAACCGTTCTCGCACACCCTGCCGAGATCGTTCCTGGCAAGGTCCACCAGCATTATGTGCTCCGCTTTCTCTTTTTCATCCGAAAGCAGTTCGTTCTCCATCTTTTTGTCCTCATCGGCGGAAGCTCCCCTTGGCCTGGTCCCCGCTATCGGGCGGATAGATGCCGTTCCGTCCTCAAGCCGGACCATTATCTCTGGAGAAGTGCCTACTACTTTAAGGTCGGCAAACGAAAAATAGTACATGTACGGAGAAGGATTTATCGCTCTGAGCGCCCTGTACACATCGAACGCATCAGCCTTCAGCGGGGTTTTGAACCTCTGAGAAAGAACTACCTGTATTATATCTCCGTTCTTTATATATTCTTTCGCCTTCTCAACGGATGACTCATACCCTTTTTTTGTCATATTGGAGACAAGCTTTGCCTGTCTTTTGCTTTTACGAGATATCTCTATAGGTTTCAGTCTTACAGGGCGCCTTAATCTTTTTTCTATAGCGTCTATTTTTCTTACGGCTTCGTCGTAAGCTTTGGAAGGGCTTGCTTCGACACGGGCGTTGGAAACTATCATGATCTTATGTTTTACGTGGTCAAAGACGAGCAGAGTATCGGTAAGAAAGAACTGGCAGTCCGGAACATTCAGATCGTCCGGATTGGTATCGGAGATATCCTCTATATACCGCACTATGTCATAGCCCATGTATCCGACCGCCCCGCCGTGGAACCTGGGAAGGCCGTCAGTCTTTATCGGCACGAATTCCGAAAGAAGCTCCTTTAATACCTTTAAAGGGTCGCAACCGGCCTTTCCCTCCTTAGCGGATCTGCGTAAACCGCCCTGTCTGGAAACAGTGACATCTCCGTTCTTTGACGAAAGTATTATATAAGGATCACAACCCAGGAACGAATATCTGGCAATATTCTCTCCGCCCTCAACACTTTCAAGGAGAAAAGAATTCTTCCCGGCTATCTTGGAAAAAGCGGATACCGGTGTTTCGGCATCAGCCAGTATCTCTCTGTACACGGGTATCAAGCTACCCTGTTTGGAGATCTTTATAAAATCACTTTTTTTGGGAAAGCACATCGGAGAACACCTTTATTGCGATAATTATAACAAAAACGCCGAATATGCGCTTTAAGTTCCCGGAAGATATGCTGCAGGCAAGCAAAGAACCGAACAAAGATCCGATAACCGCTCCTGCGGATATGAACCATGCCCTCCGCACATCAACGTGCCCGCGGATAGAATATCCGTAAGCTCCCATCATGGCTGTCGGGATTATCATGGCAAGAGATATGCCCTGTGCTGCGTGCTGGGATATCCCTAGCAAAAACACCAGGGCGGGAATGGTAACAGTCCCTCCGCCGACCCCCATGAGCCCGCTCAACAGACCGGCGCCGAACCCGGTCAAGATCATGGATCCAAGAAGCTGTGCTGACATTTTTTCCCTTTCAGGTCAAAAGAACATCTTTATCCCTATAACAAGGAGGAAAAAGGCATATATCGTTTTCAGGCTCTTTTCAGAAAGCTTTCCCGCGGAAAAACTCCCGAGATATGCTCCCGCCGTCCCGCCAAGAGCGACCCACAAGGCCACGTTCAGGTCCACATGACCCGTCAACCCGTAAACAAAAGTCCCGGCAAGCGCGGTGGGTATTATGACGGCAAGCGAAGTCCCCTGAGCCCTGTGCTGGTCCATCGAAAGAAAATAGACCATTGCAGGCACCAGAACGATGCCTCCGCCCAGCCCTACCAGGCCGCTAACAAGACCGGCCGCCAATCCTATAGCTACTTCCTTGATCTCAGTATGACCTCCGCTATCTTTATGTCTTCGGGCGTGGTTATCTTTATGTTCTCATAAGAACCGTTCACGACCTTGACGTTCTCTCCAAGGCGCTCGACAAGACGGGAATCATCGGTCGCGGAAAGACCGACCTTATGCGCGCGCCCATGAGCCCCTTTTATAAGAGCAGCGGAAAAGGCCTGAGGGGTCTGCGCCTGCCATAGCATTTCCCTGTCGAGAGTTCCGGTGATAATACTGCCTGCATCGACCGTTTTTATAGTGTCTTTCACGGGAACAGCCGCCACGGCAGCCCCGGACATCTTAGCTTCATTGACCGTTCTTACAATTATCTCTTTGGTGACAAAAGGCCTTGCCCCGTCGTGTATCGCAATGATATCGGCATCAGGCAATACGGCTTGTATGCCGTTGAATACCGAATCCTGCCTTGTCGGTCCTCCGGGGATTATCCCCGAAACTTTTTTGAATGAATATTTTTTCACCAGGTCTCTTGTGCGGTCTATCTCATCCGAAGGCATTACAATTATAATTTCGTCGATAAGATCAGTGCTTTCAAAAGCGGATATTGTCATGGCAAGAACAGGAGTGCCGGATATCTCTATGAACAATTTATTCTCGCCGGACAGCATCCTTTTGCCGCTTCCGCCTCCGGCTATTATCGCCGATACTCTCATCGTCATTTCTCCGCGGTCGTAAGGATCTCAAAACCGTTCTTTTTTACCAGGACCATATCCTCGATCCTGATACCGAAAGGCCTTTTCAGCTTGGGGAAATAAAGCCCCGGTTCTATCGTGACGACCGTTCCTGCTTCCAATATATCACTCTTTTTGTGGAAGATTTTGGGCTCTTCGTGCACGAACCGGTATATTCCGTGCCCGGTAGAATGTGGAAAGTATCTCTCGAGCCCGTGCTTGCGGAATTCCGCCCTTACCGCCCGGTCTATATCTCTCACCGGCATGCCGGAACGTACGAGACGGAGAGCTTTTTTCTGCGCGGATCTAACGATATTATAGATCTTGGACATGCGCGGATCCGTTGCAGGACCGGGTTTAAGGCCTGCACCTGCGTTATCCAAAAATATCATCCTTGTTATATCAGAACAAAAGCCTTTGTATCTTACGCCGCAGTCGATCATGACCAGGTCCCTTCTGCGGACCCTGTTCTTGGCAGCATAGCCGTGAGGCATGGAAGATCTTTTCCCCGCAGCCACTATTGTCTTGAACGATTCTCCTTCGGCCCCGTAGTGTTTCATTCTCCTGCGTATGAACGAAGCTATATCCGTCTCGCGAAGTCCGGGTTTTATGAAATCAGCAGTCTCTTCAACTATCAAAGAGGCTATTTTCGCGGCGGAACGGATATGCGGAATGTGTTTCGGTTCCATTTGATCAGCAAATAGAGATAGCGGCCCGGACAGCCAAAAGATAGCTTTCTTTTCCGAAACCCATTATCTGCCCCTTGGCGACCGGAGCGATAACTGATTTCTGGCGGAATTCTTCACGGGCATGTATATTGGAAAGGTGCACCTCAACTGCGGGTATTTGCACCGCGCTTATGGCATCCCTTATGGCAACGCTGTAATGGGTGTACCCCCCCGGATTAATTATAAGGACATCGTAAAGACCTTTGGCCTTTTGCACGGCATCGACTATCTCACCCTCGATATTACTCTGAAAAAAATCTATCCCGGCCCCGAGCTGCCCCGCCAACAAAGACATTTCCTTGTTTATTTCATCCAGAGTTGCTTCTCCGTAAACGGACCTCTCCCTGTCTCCCAGAAGGTTCAAATTAGGGCCGTGTATCACAAATATTTTTTTCATCGTATCAGCCTGCATCCTTTTACAAGGAATTGTACCATAATTTTGATGATATAATTACCAATCATATGGCAAAGAAGGGGAAAAAGAACGGAAATTCGGGACACGGCTGGCCTATATTAGCACTGGTCTTCATACTCGTGTGCCTCTTCTCGGCGGCCGGTCTCATGGCGCAGATACTTGAAAGCTCGGATATAATAGAGCGCGCTTCGTCCCCCCTGTCTGAATCAACGATAATATACTCTGCGGACGGCATAGTCCTCGGGACCATACATGCCGGAGAAAAAAGGATCTCCGTCCCGGCATCGCAAATATCCCCATATCTGATAAAAGCCGTCATTGCTTCTGAGGATAACGATTTTTTCAACCACAAGGGGATATCGTTAAGATCCATGATAAGGGCCACGATAGCCAATCTGTCCAGCGGAAAAGTAGTGCAGGGCGGAAGCACAATAACACAACAGCTGGCAAGGACCCTTTTTCTGTCCACCGAAAAGACTTTGAGAAGAAAGGTCAACGAGGCTTATTACGCCATAGAGCTCGAGCGGCGCTACACAAAAGAAGAGATACTCGAAATGTACCTGAACCAGGTCTACTGGGGACACAACACTTACGGGGCTGACGCCGCGGCGCAAATGTATTTCGGGAAACACGCAAGCGACCTGACGCTTTCCGAATCAGCCATGATGGCAGGCCTTCTGGGTGCCCCGGAGCTCTATTCTCCTTATAAGAATTTCGCTCTGGCAGCCTCGCGCAGGGACTCCGTGATAGATAAAATGCTCAGGCTCGGCATGATAAACGAAAAAGAGGCCCGTTCCGCGAAGAGCGAGAAGATCTCCATCACAATGGGCAAGATAAACAAGTATAAGTTCAATGCCCCTTATTTCACCAACTTCGTTATAAATCAGCTGGTCCAAAAATACGGCAGGGACATAGTTTACAAAGGCGGATTGAG
>CALFCX010000136.1 GCA_937950635.1 uncultured bacterium | reverse complement strand
CGAGATGTAGCCGTGACTGGAGTTCAGACGTGTGCTCTTCCGATCTAGCCTTTGGGAGAGTCTTCCTCTCAGGTAAAGGTTATTTCATCCAAAGACATAGGCAGAACAGGCGCCAAAACGGTTTCCGAAGTATTGAGATCCGTTGCCGAAGTGAATATAAAAAGCACCGGCGGACTTGGAGGGATAAGCACTCTGAGGCTTAAAAGCGCCAGCTCTTCACAGGTCCTTTTGCTTGTGGACGGCCAAAAAATGAATTCTTCTTTGTTGGGCGTTTTTGACATGAACGACATACTGTTGTCCAATGTTGAGAGAATAGAAATAGCGGAAGACTCATTGTCTTCTGTTTACGGTGCCGATGCTTTAGGCGGAGTGATAAACATAATAACAAAGGGTTCCTCCGGCAAGCCCGTGGCGGTTTCCGTAAATTACGGATCTTTCGGCGAGTCCGGAACTTCGATAAGCGTCGGCCAATCCGTTTCAGACCTTTCCTTTAGAGCATTCTATCAAGACCTGAAAAGTAACGGTTACAGGCAGAACAGTGATTATAAGAACACGGGATACGGATTGGCTGCCGACTGGTCTGATCTTGTATCGTTAAAATATAATATCACCAATTCGGAAAGAGGCAATCCCGGGGTTCCCGCATCAGATACGGACAAATGGTCGGCATCAACTCCCTTTGACAGACAAAAAGATTTCTACGGTAATCTTAGTGTGGATATCAAAGGAGATTTAGCAGGTTCGTTCAGTAAATTGGCGTTTTTTGATAATGTTCAGGACCAGAATGTCCATTATCAGGATTCTTTTACCGGGCTGTTCTCCGATGACAGGTATTTCAGCCGGCTCTACGGTACGGAATACCAGAACGTCTGCAAATTTCCAAGTTCTGTCCTCACGACCGGTGTTGAATGGAAAAGGACCATGGGAGAAAGTTCAAAAGCCGGAAGCCATAACCTGGACAACTCCTCGGTCTATGCGAACCTTGACAGCGGTCCGGGACTTCCCATGTCGGCTAATTTCGGGGTGAGATACGATAACGGCGGCGTGTGGGGGAGCGAGATCACTCCAAGGGTAGGGATGGTAGTGAGCCTGTCGGATATGGGCAGTCTTAGATATTCGTTCGCAAAAGCCTTCAGAGCCCCTACGATCAACGAACTATACTGGAATGAACCGGCATGGGGAATGTTCGGCAATCCTGATCTGAGGCCGGAAAAAAGCGACTCGTTCAATATAACATATGAAAAAATGTTCCGCGGGACCTCCTTTTCCGCCGGGTATTACCGGAACCTTATAACTGATATGATCTCGTGGACGGAAACATCGCCTTTTGTATGGCAAACGCAGAATATAAACTCGGCCAAAGTAGAGGGGATGAGCATAGGCCTCAAACAAGAAATAATCCCAGGACTGTCTTTTTATGCCGACTATAATAAAGAAGAGGTCTCTGACAGGACTTCCGGGACGATCATCCCTTACAGCCCTGCCTATAAGGTGAATGCCGGACTTGAGCTTTTTGTTGACGGGCTTTCGATAAATATCAATTCAAGGGATGTTTCTTCGGTTTATACCGATACGGCAAACACAAAGACCCTTCCGGCTTACCGAGTCGTCGACCTTGTAGTGTCCAAGGACCTTCTTTCGGCCAAATTGACCGCCAGCCTGTTCAACATGTTCGATGAGACATATTATGAATCAGTGGGTTCCAGTACTGTTGACTGGCAGGAGCGCGGATATCCGATGCCGGGAAGAAGGTTTGAAGTCAGGGTATCTTTATAATATATTGACCATAGGACTGAGTTGAAGTAGAATAAAAAAGTGGAGGGAAAACAATGAAATATAAAGAAAGAATGGCCGGAGTGAAAGTTTCGCGGCTTCAGTCGATGGATTTTTCTATAGTGGCGGCGATGCTTGCTCTCATTATTATGGCCTGGGCGGTCGTTAAACTGGAAGATTCATTTATAAAAACAGAGAGCTTCGTTCCGGAGTTCACGATAGCAGGAGAGCTGGACGTGCTCCCGGTAGCGGACCCGGCATTGAAAAAAGACGCCGTTAAAGTCGGAAAGTTCATGAGCATAGCAAAAACGGCCGATATCCAAAATGCCGCGCCCGCGGTCACGGCAACAATGCAGAACATAATCCCTGCTAAAAGCTATCCTGCCGGACGTTCAGTGGTCGCGCCGAGAGTAATTTATAGATCTATCCCGGATTATCCGGCAAGAAGCGTGGAGAATGCCGAACAGGGCGTTGCGGTGATAAGCGTTTATATACTCAAGAACGGAAGAGTGGGGCAGGCTCAGATAGAACAGAGCACTGGTTTCGATATGTTGGACAGGTCCGCCCTGGCCGCAGTGTCGCAATGGATATTTGAGCCCGCGACAACCTCCAGCCAGATAACCGAAGCCTGGTTCAAGATTCCAGTCAGATTCCAGCTGAAATCCTGATCGGATCGCCAGTGACAGATGGAATATCTGCGCACCGCGGATTTTGATTACGACCTGCCTGAGGATCTGATCGCTTCAAAGCCCTCGGATAAAAGGGACCACAGTCGGCTGCTTATCCTGAACAGAGCAGAGAAGACTATTTCTCACAAGCATTTTTTTGATATCCGGGATCATCTCGGGGAAAATGATATTCTTGTCCTCAACGACACAAAAGTGATCCCGGCGCGTCTTATAGGAAAAAGGAGCAAAAGCGGAGGCAAGGCGGAGCTCCTTCTTCTAAAGAAGATCTCTTCAAATACATGGGAGTGCATGGTATTTCCGTATAAAAGAATGAAAGATGGGACAGAAATAGACCTGGGCGGATGCAAGGCTATGGTAAAACATGATATTGGAGAGTCCAGGAAAGCAGTCGAATTTTTATTTGACGGGGATTTTGAATCATTCCTTCAACAGGCGGGAAGGATCCCTTTGCCTCCTTATATAGTTTCCAAATTGACGGAACAGGAAGCTCTTGAACCCGACCTGCTCAAAAGATATCAGACTGTTTATGCGGTTAAGGCCGGAGCCTCGGCCGCGCCTACCGCGGGGCTTCACTTTACTACCGAACTTCTGTCAGAGCTTAATGAAAAAGGGGCTGAAACAGCGTATATAACTCTGCACACCGGGATGGGGACTTTCAAGCCGGTGACCGCCGATATGGTCAAAGATCACAAAATGGCGTCCGAAGAATATGAGATAACGGCCGAGAGCTCTGAAAAGATAAACAAAGCTTTGCAAAAAGGCAAACGGATTATAGCGGTGGGGACCACTGTTACAAGATGTCTTGAAGATTGTTTTAAAAAGAACGGAAAGATAATGCCCGTAAAAAGCTCTGCGGATATATTCATCTATCCGCCTTTCGATTTTAAGATAGTAAGGTCCCTGATCACCAATTTCCACTTTCCTAAGTCAACGCTGCTTATGCTTGTAAGCGCTTTTGCCGGGAAAGAACTTGTGTCCGAGTCATACAAAGAAGCTGTCAAAGAAAAATATCGTTTTTACAGTTTTGGGGACGCGATGTTGATAGAGTAGCGGATGATCAGATCCATGTTGCCGTATCTATATTGAGGGCCCTCATTTTTTCGAACAGAGGCCGCCATTTATTTGGTATCTCGGCACTTTGTATATCAACTCCGCCTACATTAGCGCCTATAAGCATGGTCTGGTTCAGGCGAGAAGCGGTCAAAACGGCTTTTATCAGATCAGTGTAGGAAAGATCTATTCCCTGCAGATCTCTGTTAGGAAGATAGAGCCCGTTCAGGTTCACCCTGACCCCGATATTTCTTAAACTTTGGCAAGTTGTATTCCATCCATTTACATTCCCTTTGATGAGGTATGTTATAGCCAAAGCCGCGGCCTCCGATACTTTAAATATGTTTACCATCCCTCTCCTCGACAGTTCTACAGGAACGTTTCCTTCAGGGTATAAAGAGGTAAATATCGTTGAACTTTCCGCGGCTACCCTGCCTATTAAAGCGCTGGTCACGTCTTTTGCTGTCCTATCTGTCGATCGCAGCGCGATACCATGTTCAGTTGCCGTTTTTTTAGCTGCACGCCCCAAGAAATCCATCAGATGTGTCACATTTATTTCCCCGGTTTTGATCACTTTTTCATGCCGCAGTACGCGACAGAGCTCAGGGCATGTGGAAAGGCCGGCCTTGAGCGGCAATCTGCCGGAACCCGGGATATCAGGTCTTAATACATATCTTCTGGCATATCTTGGAGCTGAGTTCATATCCGCTGATAAAACCAGGGCTTTGAAGTGAGGTTTGTTAGTTGTCATTATCTGGTTATTTATCGATATAGAACGGCAGAAATTTCATTGTAGTATAATTTAAAGCGTAATGTTCAAATTTGAGATCCTCCAAAAATCCAAAAATTCCAGGGCCCGCGCCGGCCGCATACATACTTCTCACGGTGTGATCGAAACGCCGAACTTCATTCCCTGCGGGACGCAGGCCACCGTAAAGGCCATGACGCCGCAGGCATTAAAGGATATCGGAGCTCAGATAGTGCTTGCCAATACCTATCATTTATTCCTCAGGCCGGGTGTTGACCTTATAAGAAATGCCGGCGGGCTTCATAGGTTCATGGGGTGGGACGGTCCGATACTTACCGACAGCGGTGGATTCCAGGTGTTCAGCCTTTCAAAGATCCGCAAGATAACCGAAGAAGGAGTGATTTTTTCTTCACACATAGACGGCTCAAAACATAAGCTTACCCCGGAGAATGTGGTAGAGGCGCAGCTGGCGTTCGGTTCGGACATAATGATGCCTCTTGATGAATGTCCGCCGTATCCAAGTGACAGAACAAATGTAAGGAAATCGATAGAAAGAACGAAAAGATGGGCCAAAAGGAGCCTTGAGGCTCTTAAAGATAATGGCATCTCGACACTTTACGGGATAGTGCAGGGCGGGACCTATGCGGATCTTAGAAAAGAATCCGCTGAACAAATAGCGGAAATGGGGTTTAAGGGTTTTGGGATAGGAGGCCTGAGTGTTGATGAGCCGAACGAATTGATGTATGAAATGCTGGACGTACAAGTTCCGCTTCTTCCGGAAGAAGCACCAAAGCATCTTCTGGGTGTGGGGTATCCGGATGATATCCGTGCCGCCGTAGCAAAGGGGATAGACACCTTTGATTGTGTGGAGCCTTCGCGGCTCGGCCGTCACGGAGCTTTCATGACTGAAGAAGGCAAAAAAATCATAAGGAATGCAAAATTTACAAAAGATCTTTCGCCTCTCGAGATATCATGCGACTGCTACGCCTGCAGGAACTTTTCCAGGGCTTATATAAGGCATTTGTTCATAGTCAATGAAATACTCGGAGTAATACTTCTCACCACACATAATATCCGCTTTATGATGCGGTTGATGGAAAGGATCCGAAGTGAAATTCGCGGCTGATCTGCACATACATTCAAAATACAGCCGTGCCACTTCCAGGGATATGGATCTGGATACCATAAGCCAATGGGCCAAGTGGAAGGGGTTGAAGCTGGTGGGTACCGGGGACTTTACGCATCCGTTATGGTTCTCCGACCTCAAAAAAAGGCTGAAGGACGACGGGAACGGCCTTTTTGATCATAAGGGCATAAAATATATGCTGACCACCGAAGTTTGTAATATATTCCATCACAAAGAACAATTGCGTAAAGTCCACACAATGATATTTGCTCCGTCTTTTGAGGCTGCGGCACGAATATCAAAAGAGCTGGGCCGTTTTGCCGATCTCATGTCGGACGGCAGGCCGATATTTTCTATGAGCGTAAAGAAGACCGCCGAAATAGCTTTTTCGTCTTCAAACGACTGCGTGCTTGTCCCTTGCCATATATGGACGCCTCATTTCTCTATGTTCGGGTCCAACAGCGGGTTTGACAGTATTGAGGAATGTTTCGGCGAGTATTCCAGGAACATCTTTGCCGTTGAAACAGGGCTTTCTTCCGATCCCGCGATGAACTGGCGCGTAAGCTCGCTTGACAGGGTTGCTCTTGTTTCAAATTCCGATGCCCATTCTCCGTCAAAGCTCGGCCGCGAAGCAAATGTTTTTGATACAGAGCTTTCTTATAAAGGAATAATGTCCGCGTTGAGAGCAAAAGATCCTAAGAAGTTTTTATATACGGTCGAGTTCTTTCCTGAAGAGGGTAAATATCATTATGACGGTCACCGTAACTGCAAGATCTGTCTTTCTCCCAAAGATACCAAGAAAAAGAAGAAAAAATGTCCCCAGTGCGGGAAGCCCCTTACTCTTGGCGTGTTAAACAGGATAGAACAGCTTGCCGACAGGGCTTACGGTTTGAAACCCGATAAAGCCATACCTTTTAAAAATCTTGTGCCTTTGATCGAAATAATAGCCGAAGCCTATGACAAAAGTACTGACAGCGCTGTTGTCAGGAACGATTATATAAAAGCAGTTTCAAACGGAGGCAATGAGCTTGATATGCTCATTAACATGCCCACAGACGAGCTTTCATCATTTATCCCCCCGATAGTCGTCGAAGGCATAAAAAAGGTCAGGGAAGGCAAAATAAATATTTCTCCCGGCTACGACGGCCAGTACGGAGAAATAAAGATATTCAGCGAAAAAGATCGTGCCCAAGCATCAAAACAAGCTTCGCTGTTTTAGATAGCGCCAGCAAACTACTTCGCGACCTTGAGGGTTATAACGAAACATTTGTCGGGAATTGATTCGTATCTTATATCCCCGCCGTATTCGTGTATCATCTGAGCGCACGTGAACAGTCCTATGCCGCTGCCTCCGTGCGTGGAATCGACTTTTTCCCTGAACAGCCTGGTTGCCAGGGATTTTGGGATAGGATCGCCGGAATCCTTGACCTTTATCACGACAAATTTTTCTTTTGCGGCGTTCTCAGCGACAGAACACTCCACTTTTATGCAGTTGTTATGCGATCTGAACTCAAGGGCCGCGTTCTTGATGAGGTTCAGCATTATCCTTTGGAGGCCGTCGGAATTGCCCCAAGCGGACAATATACCTTCCGGGATATCAAAGGACAGGCCTATCATTATTCCCTTTTCTCTGGCGATAGTGCCGATGATGCCTTTGCCTATGGCGACCGCTGATTTTATCGCGTCAGAAACGTTGAACCGGGTATCTGAGGTTTTTTTTGTATCCCTTGCGCAAAACTCTCCGAACCCTCTCAGTATGCCGGATAAATGTTGTGCGGACTGGATTATGCCGGCAATATCCCCGGATATATGGTCGAGAGATGTGTGGGCATTAGGCAGATCTTTGAGGACGTCTAATGCAGCTTTGTTGTCGTGGGCTTTGTTCAGGGCGTCCAAAAAAAGAGCAATCTTTTCTATTTCTCCAGTTATCAGATCGCTGCTTCCTAAGACGCCTGTCAGGGCGTTGTTGGTGTCGTGAACTATGCCTGCTCCTATGTCGCTTATGGATATGCTGCTGTCCATCACCAGATCTGATCTTTGGGCGAAGATCCTCATCAAATATCCATCATTGAACCTTGCTATCGCTGTGGGGAGAAGTCTTGTCGCACCTTCAGGGTGTATGAAAATAAGCTCGGTGCCGCAGCATGGCCTTGCCATCCTTAATGCGGCGGAGAATTTTTCAAGATAATTCGGGTGTATCAAACTGTCTGCTTTTTTGTGCAGGAGGGATGATTCGGAACCCGCTCTTACCAGGGCGGCGAACTCCTGGTTCGCTCTGAACACCCCCCTGATAACCGGAGTGAACGCTACCGCGGGCACCGAAAGCCTGTTAAATCCGCTGTTCGGGAGCCGTTTTGAGATCGTTATCGGTGTTATTGTTCCCACGCATTATTTTCGTCAAAAACGGCACGGGATTTCAGGCTTGTTCCTCTGTGCTTTCCGGAGCCGTTTCCGGAGCTTCTGGAAGCTGTGCCTCAGCAGCCTGGTCCAAGGCGGTTTTTGCCATCATTTCGTAATCAACGTCTTTAATATACGGTGCCATTATCCTGGGGCCTGGATCGAACTGGTCGGCCATTTTGGCAAGAACCTGTTCAAATGTAGTGGGTTGAGATCCTTTTCCCTCCCTGATCCTCTGTCCGCCTTGTTTGCACGGACCTCCGATCTCACCGGGCTCTACCAGTGCGCAGGCTCCGCCTGCGGACATTGCAAATGATCCGGCGGATACCAGGTCCATGTGTTCTCCTATGGCTACCGCAAGCGCGCCCGCGGTAACGTCTCCGCAGCCAAGACCGTATTTAGGCCGGTCAAGCCCCATTACATATCTTGAAGCCGGGATATGCATTGCAAGATGCTGAGGAGTAGGCACGAAAACATTATCGTCGGTTGAATGCATGTATGCGCCTTTTACTCCGTTGGTTACAACAATGTTCCTGAATCCGCTATTTTTGAACCATTCAAAAAGTGCCGGCATATTCATTTCGCTGACATCCATTCCCGCTATCCCTTTTGCCTCGTCAAGGTCCATGATCAGTACGTCTATAAGACCGGCCGCATTCTCCCCAAGGTCCCAGTTCCCGCTCGGATCATGCACGGTGTTCAGTATTGTTATCACATCGGCTTCTCTCATATGCGCGGCTTGTTCTTTTACGTGTTGGAACATCCTAAGCACGCCTTGCGGATGGAACTTAGGCATAAGAAAGCTTCCGCCGACCATGAATATATTTCTTGTGTTTTCCAGTACTTGGAGAACGGATTCGGGAAATATCTCTACTTCAGCGTTAGCTCCGGGTTCATGAATGAATGTTCTTTGAGCGTCTGCATCCCCCTCCACCTGTTCGTTTACAACAAGCGTATGTGACGTGTGAGCGTTGCGGACGGCGGTTAATGTGTGCGGCAGATTATAACGATCGAGATATTGTCCTAATCTTTCGGCGATGTGATCTTTTCCCGCGGCTCCGTAAAAGTGCACGCTGCCTTGGTTGGATGCCAGTTGAAATGCCGCAAGGGCCGCGGAAGCGGCAGGTCCGCCTTTGCTGAAACCAAGCTTTGCGGTTTCCCATCCGTTCTGTTTGCATACATCGGCTATCGTAAGGCCTCGCTCCGCCAGTTGTTGAGTTGTCATCAGCTTCCCTCTTTCAAGACCCGGGATACCGAGAACGCTTTTTTGCGATGCGTCAGCCTGTTCGCGGGAAAGTCGCATTATCGGAGTGGAATAATCGCCGCAGACATGGCCGTAAACATTTATCCTGAAAGGTCTGATCGAAGCGGCTGTCATAGAAAAAGGCCTCCTTTTCAAAGCTTTGGAATCTTATCGGCGGATTTTTGCGGAAATTTCACTGTTATAATGAGAATATGCAAAATTTCGTGAAATTCCTCGGCACCGCCGGTGCACGTATAGTTGTTGCAAGGCAATTGCGCTCTTCCGCAGGAATATGGCTGAGGATGGACGGAGCCAACATATATATAGATCCGGGGCCGGGCGCTTTGGCTAAATGTTTTTCTTCCAGGCCAAAACTGGACCCTATGTTCCTGGACGCGATACTGCTTTCCCACAATCATCTTGACCACGCGGGGGATGTTAATGCCATGATCGAGGCGATGACGCTGGGTGGGCATAAAAAGAAAGGGACCGTTTTTGCTCCCAGAAGTGCTTTTGAAGGAGATCCGATAATCCTTAAATATGTGAGAAAATATCTCGATTCAACGGTGGTGCTTAGCGAAAAAGGTCGGTACAAAATAAAGGGATTGTCCTTTGAGACCCCTGTGGGGCATTTGCACGGGACGGATACTTTCGGTTTTAAGTTCAAAGGGAAGAACTCCACGATCTCATATATATCAGATACCCGTTATTTTAACGGCCTGCCAAAGCACTATGAGGCCGACATCCTTATCATAAGCGTTCTCAAGGACAAGCCCAGCAATCTTGATCATCTTTGCGTGGATGATGTCGAAAAAATATTGGCGCATATAAGACCTAAAACGGCCATCCTTACTCATTTCGGCAAATTCATGCTGGATGCCGGTCCTGAGAGGATAGCTTCGGCGCTTTCCAAAAAGTTCCGCACCAGAGTAATAGCGGCCCGCGACGGGATGTCCCTGAAATTTTTTTAAAATCCCTCCGATATCTATACAGGGACATGCGATGCCTAATATAAGTCAGACCGGAATTAACAAAATAAATACCTGGGTGAGACAGCAGAGAATGCTCCGTGCCACGGATCCGCGGCACAGGGTCGTCGTGGACATAGATATGGAAAGTGTTTCCACTCCTTCCGCCGCCCGTCTCGTGGAAAAAGCTTACGGACTGGAATCAAATTGGCGTCTTGGATCTTTGGAAGGACTGCGCGGGATCGAAATGAAAAGGATCTGTGATCAGATCAAAGCTGGACAGGATATGCCAGTCGGCGGCGCGGGAGGCCTTGGTATCATAAGCGAGACTATCAATTGGACGGCAGCAAGATACGGGGAAGCTTTGGGGTTCGGATTGTTCAATATCAGCCCTTTGCATACCATGATCAGGACCCAATCTTTCGAAGGCAACAGGCAAAAAGTGAGTTTTTATGAGGTCTCGCCGGAAGGCAAAGAAGGATATCACTATCTGGGAAGCCCGGTGAGCATAGATATCTATAAGGATGGGCAGCTTTCTCAGCAACCGGTGGATGCATGGCTTTTTGACGGTTTTGCTTCGGGAGAAGAATTCGTTCCTTCGATAAAACTTAGCGTTCCGGGGATAACCGGAGAGCTGTATCCTCATTGTGAATCCCCGGAGATACTTGCGCAAATGCATGTGCTCGGCCAGGGAGGTTTCAGGCTTGCCCAGCATTTTGGGCTCCTTGGCAAAGAAGACGCCATAGCCGATCTGGTAGTCGGTCATGACGGGCACAGCGCGCTCTTTAAGTTCAATCTTTTCCTTTGGTTCTATGCCCAGCATAAAGATGTTGATGCAGCGCTCCAGGCAACAAGAAAGCTGTGTGTGGCCACCATACATGCTCCCCAGAACGGTACGATACCAAGGACAAAAGGAGATATGGTCCAAAAGTTCTATTCTCCGGAAGCGGAAAGACTGTGGGGACTTTTCGGCGAGGATTACGGCAAAAGTTCAAACGCTCTTTTTGTAGAAATGCGCACGGCAAAAGCCACCGGGGTCGTTTCCCCGATACATCTAATGGTCACCGAAGCCGAAGAAAAAGCCTCAAAACGCGCGTTTTCCGGAGATGCTCTCAAACTTCTGCCAGAGAACGTCAAGTCGGATTCTTTGAGGATATATCCGGATACGATAGATGTAGGGAGCTGGCTGGGTATCGGGACCCGGTGCGTCCTTGATAATTTTGTCGGGGACTGGCAGAGGGACCCTGAATTCCTCGGTAATCCGTCTTATGTAGATGATATAGTGGCGGACAGATCATTCAGAGAAGAGCTTGCAAAAGCTTTCTCTTTGCAGGACGCGCATTTCCTTAGTCTTTTGACAGGCTGCTTTCCCAGGAAATTCGGTGCGGCCATACCGGAGAACGCGGTGGTTTTTGCCTCATTGAGAAGAGCCACCAAATATAAGATAGGCCTGCTTATAAAGTTCCTTGAGCACTACGAGACCATCGAGGAGATCTCCAGAAAAATAGGAAGGCCGATCTTCTATCTTTTTGGAGGGGTAGCCCATAAGGACGATTCCCCTTCGATAGACGCTCTTTCAAACCTGCTCGATATGATAGAGAGGATAAACTCAAGGCCGGGTTCGTTCAGCGCGGACTTTTTAGTGGATTACGACTATTCCAAGGCAAAATGGATATTCCCCGGTCTTGCTATGAGGGGCGGATGGATAGGAGCAACCGATCCGTTCGCTTTCAGGTCACAGGGGACAGAAGCTTTTGGCCCCAGCTATCTGAAAGCTGCCATGAACGGGCTCTACATAATGGGTTCCGATGACGGAGGAGCGGGGTGTTTGAGAAATTATCCTACGGTACATATTTACGGGCCGTCGACCTTTGCCGGCGGACGCAGCTTCCATAATGATGCTTGGAATAACCGGGCAATAGTTGAGTTGTCTCAATTTCTTCTTGCGAGCGGGTTCATAAGAGTATTCGAAAAGGTTGCCACACAGATCGCTGCGGACCTTGACAGATTTGATGCCGGAAAAGGAGCGTATGCCCCCGGTATGGACCCAAAAATAAGGACCATGCTTCAGACTATAGCCGGCTACAACGGCCGCGTATTAATGGACGCATATCTTAAAGAGACAGGCAGATAAACTTCCCTCAATCAGGATTGTCAATCTATCCAAAAGTCTATATAATGAAAAATCATGGGCGATACTAAGATCAAACTTAAGGTCCTGGGATTGATAGCGCTTGTCGTTGTTTCCATATCAGTTTACTATTTCATGCCTTTCACCAAAGGATTGGATATACAGGGCGGGACACGCCTGGTACTTCAGGCGGATACCTCAAAAAGTGACGTTTCCGGGGATGATGCGGTATCGGGGGTCATTGCCGTGATACGGAACAGGGTGGACGGTCTGGGTGTTACCGAACCCGTGATCCAGCGCAAAGGGGATAGCCAGGTGATCGTAGAACTCCCGGGGATAAAAGATCCTGACCACGCGATAAAAGTCCTTGGCGAGACCGCTTTGCTTGAGTTCATTGAGGCCGAATGGGCTCCGACCGATGAAAAACTCCTTACTCAGGAAAAGATACGGGCTTTATACGGGGAGAACGCGCGGCTCGCGAAAGTTGAGGACAATAAGAACGGCAATGCCGCCAGTGAACGTCTTATAGTCCTTAAGAATACGGTGCTTACTGGAGCAGACCTAAAAGGGGCTTGGCCCAGCGTCGATCAGTACGGCAATCCGGTTGTCGACATAGAGTTCAATTCAAAAGGTGCCGGGACGTTCGCCAATGTAACCGAACGCAGTGTCGGCAGGCCCATAGCAATAGTTCTTGACAAAAAAGTGATATCCGCACCGTCGGTCAGAGAGCCTATCCCTTCAGGGAAGGCGCAGATATCCGGCGGATTCACGGTAGAACAGATGCACGATCTTGTTGTCCAGCTCAGAGGAGGCGCGCTTCCGGTGCCTGTGAGCGTTGTGGAGACGAAGATCATAGGGCCTACTCTGGGAAAGGATTCCCTCGACAAGAGCATTTTTGCCGGTCTTATAGGTATAGCCGCCATAGTGATCTTCATGGTCGGTTATTACAGATTGCCGGGATTTTTGGCGATTATTGCTTTGTTCGCCTATTTCTTTATGACCCTTGCGGTCCTTTCATTATTGAGGACCACTCTTACGCTCCCGGGTGTCGCGGGGTTCATGCTTTCCGTTGGCATGGCTGTTGACGCCAATATCATAATATTCGAGCGGTTGAAAGAGGAGCTTCAGTCGGGTAAGAAACTTCGAATGGCCATTGAAGTCAGCTTCCATAGGGCTTTTGCGGCGATCCTTGACTCAAATGTAACCACGCTGATCGCCGCGGCAACTTTATTCTGGCTGGGTACCGGGACAATAAAAGGATTTGCCGTAACGCTGAGCGTTGGTATCCTGGTCAGCATGTTCTCGGCAATAGTGATAACCAGATTCCTTATGGAGCTTCTTATAGACTGGGACCTGGTCCATGATGAAAATAGCCCGTTGTTGTACAGAGGTTTTGGAAAATGAAATTTGACATAATAGGCAGATATAAGCTTTGGTTCGTTCTGTCGGCGTTCTTGATAGCTTTGGGATTATTCGGATTCTCTTACAATTATATCGTGAGAGGCAAGCTGATGAATGTCGGCATAGATTTTACCGGCGGAACGGTGCTTACTCTCAGGTTCGATGAACAAGCGCAGATCGGCAGGAACCTTGGCAGAGTGAGGACAACCCTTGAAAAGTTCGATCTTAAAGAGAATATCATTCAGATCGCAGGGGACAAGGATATAACAATAAGGACCGAGCCTCTTGAGAGCGATACCAGAACAAAAATAATGGAAGAACTCCAGAAGGAGTTCGGCGCGGTAGAGCTCCTGGAAGCCGACACCATAGGCCCTTCAATAGGGAGAGAATTAAGGGTTCAGGCATTTTGGGCTTTGCTCCTTGCTACCGTAGGGATACTTATATATGTTTCCTTCAGGTTCGAGTTCAAGTATGCGGTTGCCGCAACCGCTGCGTTATGGCATGACGCGATCATAACGGTCGGGCTTGTCGCCCTGTTGTGGAGAAGCGTTGATACCGCTTTTATAGCGGCCATCCTTACCGTTTTGGGTTACTCGATCAATGATACCATCGTTATATTCGACAGGATAAGGGAGAACCTGATAAGACCGTCGAAGGATAAAAAAGAGTTCTCTGCCGTGGTTAACGAAAGCATACTCCAGACCATGGCCAGATCCGTCAACACGGGGCTGACCGTTCTTTTTGTGGATGTTTGCCTGGTCTTATTCGGAGGTGTGACCTTGAAAGACTTTGCCATTACTCTTTTCATAGGGTTCTCGATAGGAATGTATTCCTCCGTTTTCATTGCCAGCCCTCTTCTTGTTTTGATGGAGAAAAGATTTGGCAAACAAAAAATCAGAAGGGCGTAATACCGCGGGGCACAGGCATACTGCCGGAGGCATACTTGTCATAGCTCTAGCGATATATCTGCTTTTTTGCGAAGTTTCTTCCTCGACGTCGGCCGGATGGACCGGATGGTTCGGGTTCTATATAGTCAAAATGGGGCTTGAGAAGATATTCGGTTTCGGGGTCTGGCTCCTTCCGGTTCTGCTGGCTTTTGTGGGAGGCATAATGCTGACAAGACAGGAGCCGCGCCTCCTCAGGTCACGGATGTTCGGTTTCATCCTTTTTTTCCTTTCGTTCGTTACTGCCGCACAGATATTCTTCCCTAAACATTACGTTTCGGCCCCTTATGCATGGATGCAGGGAGGGGGAGGGGCTCTGGGTTTCCTGCTGAATTCCATCTTCTTCAACGTATTGGGGTCAATAGGTACATATATACTGCTTTCCGCTCTGCTCATAATCTCGCTCGTGATGATATTCAATATCACGGGGATCGAGTCATTTGTCGAATACATAGAAGGTCTCTGGCCGTTCTCCGGAGATGAGGAGCCGGTAAAGCCCCAGAAAAAAAGGACGGTCAACATAGACGGTCCTGTGCTCGAGAACGAGGATTATCTCAACGACAAAAGCTCAATACCGGCCCAGTTGGACATCATCAAGGATATAGCTCCTAAGAGCGTTGTCCCGCCTGCGGATGCGCTCCCGGGCATTGTCGACAGGAAAGACGATGAGATCGTGGATATAGAGCAGGAATCCGATAAGCCCAGAAAAAAATACAGGCGCCACTCATACAAACTTCCTCCTTTGAGCCTGCTTGATACTCTCAGCGAAAAAGAAAAACAGAAAGCCTTGAAGCTCAGGGAGCTTACCGAAAAAAGAAAACAGGACCTGGAAAGAGTGCTGCAAAGTTTCGGCGTTGCCGCACAGGTAGTGAACATAAGCATAGGGCCTGCGGTCACCAGGTTCGAAGTTCAGCCTGAACCGGGCGTGAAAGTAAGTAAAATAGCCAATCTTTCGGATGATATAGCGCTTAACCTGGCTTCCGGAGGCGTAAGGATAGAAGCCCCGATATTCGGTAAAAGTGTTGTAGGGATAGAGGTCCCTAATCCTACCGTGACCCCGGTAAGGCTGGGAGAAATAGCCAGGACCCAGGAATTTTCCAGCAATGCTTCGCGCCTTTTTATAGGTATCGGCAAAGATATCGCCGGGGCCTCTATATTCGGTGACCTGTCGAAAATGCCGCACATCCTCATAGCGGGGACCACCGGTTCCGGGAAAAGCGTTGCCATAAACTCTTTGATAATCAGCATTCTTCTGCGGGCGAGGCCTGATGAGGTGAAGTTCATAATGATAGACCCTAAGATGGTGGAGCTGGCCACTTATGCAGATATCCCGCATCTTATGGCCCCGGTCGTTACCGATCCGAGAAAAGCAGCCGCAACGTTAAAGGACTGGGTCATCAGAGAAATGGAACGGCGTTATAAGGAGTTCTTTAATGCCGGTGTGCGTAATATCCAGGCATTCAATAAAAAGGCCGAAGCTCTGGCGCAGATAAAGAACGGGGACCCTGATGCCTATGCGCCGGAACCCCTGCCTTATCTCGTTGTTATAATAGACGAGCTTGCGGACCTTATGATGGTCGCGGCCGCGGAGGTCGAGACCACGATCTGCCGTATAGCTCAGATGGCAAGAGCTACAGGGATCCACCTGGTGGTTGCTACCCAAAGGCCTTCCGTTGACGTTATAACCGGACTGATCAAGGCCAACATACCGAGCAGGATATCATTTGCCGTGGCCACGCAGATAGATTCAAGGGTAGTGCTTGATATGAGCGGTGCCGAAAAACTTCTGGGCCGCGGCGATATGCTGTATTCGCCTATAGGTTCCATGAAGCCCACAAGGGTGCAGGGATCTTTTGTGAGCGATGAAGAGATAGAGAAAATAGTGGAATTCATCAAAGACCAGGCTTCTCCTGAGTATTCTGAAGAGATACTGAATTTGAAGTATAACGGCGCGGATAAACAGGGACAGTCCCAGGGTTCTAACCAGAGGGATGAACTGTTCGCGGAAGCCGCGCGGATAATAATCGAGAGCGGTCAGGCTTCCACATCGCACCTTCAGCGCAGAATGCGCATAGGATATAACAGGGCCGCACGTTTAATGGACGAAATAACCGACGCGGGGATAGTGTGCATTCCTGACGGGGAGAACAAGCCGCGCAAGATACTCAAGAACATAGGCGACCTTA
>CALFCX010000135.1 GCA_937950635.1 uncultured bacterium | reverse complement strand
CGACCACCGAGATCTACACTCTTTCCCTACACGACGCTCTTCCGATCTCACTTTAGTTATTGGAAGATCGACTAATACCAACAAGAACTTAAAAAACAAGCTTTTATCCCCTTCTTTTCCCAACATTTGCCTATTTCGCCTGATCCAAATATAGATATGAGGTTTTTTTGGCTTATTTTAGCCATTTAATCAACAAATCGCTTATAATGCGTTTTTGGGATGCTGATAGGGGTAAGACCGCCTGAAAAATCGTCAGTCTTGACCTTTTACACGAACACCGATAGAAAAATTGGTGTTCCCGGTATTGATTATGTCATCGGCCTGCAGCAACAAGTTAACATAATCAGCGACTTTATAATCGCTGGTCAAACGCACTTTCGGATAATTCGGTTTTGGATTGTTCACATCGTAAATATCTCCGCTGACCGTCCAGTTATTGTTCATTAACATGTCTATGCCGCCGCCAAGATGCGTATTTATCATGCCGAGGCGCAAAGCAAGATTCTTAGATACGGCATTTGATATCTGGGCATCAAGAAGCGCCAGATTGCGCGTAGGGCCTTCTCCGAGGCTGAATTTATACGTATTCCTGGGGTTCGGCTTTATATCAAGATTTCCCTTCACCTGGTTAGCAAGCCCTCCGAGAAGAACGTCTCCGCTGGCCTTTATCTTGATGTTGCTGAAACCTTCAAAGAACTGGTTTGCCGAAGCCAGCGTCTGATTCGTGGTGGCGACGGTGCCTTTGAAATTCTCCTGAAAATCCCTGTCCGCGACTATCTTGTTTATGGCCGCCGACGCTATTTTCAACTGTTCCGTGAATTTCTCGACATTGAACACGGCATTGACAAAAGCCGCCTGTATGTCCGGGCGTTCTATGATATCGCGGATATTCGCAAGTATCGCCTTTGTCTCAACAAGGTTCTGTGCCCCCAGATCGACAAAGTCCACGATACCGGAAGTGCTTTTACCTATAAGAATATCCGATGGCTTATAGATCTCCGGAGATTTTCCGGGGCGCACCTCGAGGAATTTCAATCCCACCAATCCGTCAAAAGAGACCCTCAAATAAGAATCCGAAGGAAATTGTATCCCTTTGGTTATGTTGCAATAGACCTTAATATCTTCGGTCCCCGGATCTATGCGCATGACCTTACCGATCTTGAAGCCTCTGTACCTTATCTCGGAGCCTACAGTCAGGCCTTCAACGTTCTGAAAAGAGCCTATCATCTCATATCCGGAAAATCTGAGAAGAAGAGAGCTTTTCCATGTGACTATCATGCCCAACACAAGTATTGCGGTAAGCATTACCGCTCCCACCTTGGCTTTTTGTGACATTTTTACGGAAGGCCTCCTTTTATAAAATTGCTGACTATCGGATCACCGCTTCTTTTTGTTTCTTCTACGTTCCCGGATTCTATGATGCGGCCTTCGTGCAACATAACTATTCTATCACTTGTCCTGAAAATAGTTGATAACTGATGTGTGACCACTATGGACGTAACGTTCATTTCTTTGTTCAGCTTGTTTATAAGGTCCTCTATATTGGTCGAGGTTATCGGGTCAAGTCCGGTGGTGGGCTCGTCATACAGCATGATCTTAGGGTCTCCGGCAATAGCCCTTGCCAGGCTGATCCTTTTCTGCATGCCGCCGGAAAGTTCAGAAGGCATATAATCCTCGGTCCCTTGAAGATCGACCATTTTAAGTTTTTCGGCGACCTTTTGTTTTATCTGTTCTTCGGAGAATTCATACCGCTGACGAAGTCCGAAAGCCACGTTCTCAAAGACCGTCATCGAATCGAACAGGGCCGAACTTTGAAATACCATGCCGATCTTCTTACGGACAGACATAAGATCGTCCTGGTCCAAAAGGCCTATATCCACGTCATCTATGGTGATAAGTCCGCTTGTAGGGCGGTCTATCCCTATCAAAAGACGGAGCAGCGTACTTTTACCGCAACCGGAAGGCCCTATAACAGCGAGCTTCTGGCCCTCTGGAATATCCAGAGAGATCCTGTCCAGGATCTTCTTTTCTCCGAAATCTTTTGACAGTTTCAGTATTTTTATCATTTAAAAAGCGCCACCGAAAGAAAATAATTCACTATGAATATTGTTATAAGGGAGAGGACCACGGCGCTCGTGGTCACCTCGCCCACCCCTTTCGCTCCGTTCTTGGCGGAGAGCCCTTTGTAACAGGCAATTATGGCTATGGCCCCTCCGAACACAACCGATTTTAGAAGCCCCCCCATGATGTCGGAAACTTTCATGAACTGTTCGGTGGTCTCCATATAGCCCGCAGGGCTGATCTGCACCAGAAAAACTGAAACGAGATAAGAACCTATGAATCCGATAACGGTCGCAAAAACGGTAAGGACAGGGAACATTGCCGAACAGGCAAGGAACCTGGGGATAACAAGATATCTTATCGGGGTAGTGCCCAGCGCATACATAGCATCTATCTGCTGGGTTACTTTCATAGTCCCGAGCTCGGCCGCAATAGCAGCTCCTACCCTGCCGGCCAGCACAACGGCCGTCAGTACCGGAGCAAGCTCTCTGGCTATGGCGATAGCCATCACGCCGCCCACCATTTTCCCGGCCCCGAATTTAGCGAACTCATTGGCTATCTGCACGGCAAACACCATCCCTACAAAGAAAGCTGTTATAAGAGCGACGGGAATGGAGTCTATGCCGATACGGACCATCTGGTCATAAACGTTCCTTACATTTATCCTGAACTTGAACGAAGACTTGATCGTATCCCACAGCAGGATAAAGAGAGCTCCGGCCTCTTCGAGTACGTTGAGGGTATGCCCTCCTATGACATCAGTTATCCTTTTGCTTTCCATCACAGCATCCTTTTATAAGATAAGGGACAGCTTCTATTATATCCGAAGGAGCAACCCCCGTCTCCCCTTTTATAGAACGGACTATATCCCCCGCCATTCCGTGCACAAAAGCTCCGGAAACAGCTGCATCAAAAAGTTCGGCCCCTTGTCCTGAAAAAGAAGTTATTATTCCCGCAAGGACATCTCCCATTCCGCCGCAAGCCATTGAAGGGTTCCCCGCTGAAACGACACAACACCTGCCGGACACATCGCATACCACAGTATTCAAGCCTTTCAAGACCACAACGGCATTAAAATATGCGGCGGCGTTCTTTGCCGCAGAGATCCTGTCTTTTTGGATCTCGGCAACAGTGGTCCCTAGCAGTCTCGCCATTTCTCCCGGATGCGGGGTGATGATCAAAGGACACCGGTGTTTTTCCGCCGCCTTACGGTCTGAAGATATGATATTAAGGGCATCGGCATCCAGTATCACGGGAATATTATCTCCGGAAGAAAGAAGGTCCCTGATAACACCTTTCCGGTGAAGTCCCATTCCCGGACCGGCGCAGACAGCTGACAGCTTAAGTTCTTTCATATCGCTGGAACTCAGCTCGGAAAAAGTTATCGCTTCAGGAACGGATATATTAACGTGGTCCTGAAGATGTGCGGGAACGGAAAGATAGACGAGCCCGGCCCCGGAGCGGACCGCCGCGCGGGCGCACATGACCGCAGCTCCGGCCATGG
Source organism: uncultured bacterium (assembly GCA_937950635.1). Taxonomy (GTDB): domain Bacteria; phylum Margulisbacteria; class WOR-1; order JAKLHX01; family JAKLHX01; genus CALFCX01. The sequence goes on along the minus strand of CALFCX010000135.1, from coordinate 3,149 downwards.
ACCTGGAACCGGCAACAAGCAGGATCCGGCCGTGATCTCCTTTATTTGAGTACGACCTTCTGAAAAGCAGAGATCTTCTAACATAAGAGTGGTCTGCCAGCGAGGCGCCTGAAGAAGATGAGAACTGTCCCGGCTCATAAGGTATCCCGATATCCGCGACCACGATACGGCCGGCATGATTTATGCCGACGGATGTCAACATCCCTTTTTTTACGGCATGAAAAGACACGGTGAGATCAGACTGGACACAAACGCCGCGTATCTCTCCGCTGTCGGCATCCAGGCCCGAAGGGATATCGACCGATACTATCCGATAATTCTGCCTGGCCGGATTATTTCGATCGGGTTTTAACTCGTTCATCATACCGACCAGTTCCGCGTCGCTTCCCGATATATCTCTTTTCAGACCGGTACCGAAAAGCCCGTCGATCACAAGATCGCTATCATCCAAAGCCGACCCGAGCTTATTTACGCAGTCGGACGAATCGGAAGATATGACGACAACAGAAGCCCCGGACCTTTCGAAATGTTCCGCGGCTATCTTAGCGTCGCCGCCGTTGTTGCCCTTGCCGCAAACGGCGCATACTTTTTTCGGATGTCCCCACAACTGCACAACAGCTTCAAAAACCTTAAGGCCGGCGTTCTCCATGAGCGTTTGCTGGGGTATCCCCAAATCCTCGATCGCCCGGCGGTCGGCTTCGGCCATCTTAGCGGCGCTTATGGGTTCCATGGACCTACTCCTCTATAACAACGCTTGCGACCGCGTAATCTTTGCTGTGTGAAAGCGTAATATGTGCGTTCTTCTTCGACCTGCCCCTGATCCTGAGAAGAGGCTTGCCTTTCTTATCGTTATAGACCTCTATCTGCCGCCATTTTATGCCTACCATACCGGTACCGTTGGCCTTGGAATAAGCCTCTTTGGCAGCGAACCGGACCGAAAGCTCTGGATATTTCAGTTTATTAAACGCCGTGCAATACTTTATCTCGTGAGGAGTGAATATGCGGCACAGGAATTTTTTGCCGTATTTTTTTACGGCCGACCTTATCCTGTCTATCTCGACAATGTCGACCCCTGTACCTTTGATCATCTAAATCCTTCAGTATACCGGAGTGACCCAGTCCTTGTACTTGGTATCGTCGCCTCTGGCTGCGGCAAAATACGCTTTTTGCAGTTTTGAGGTAATGTCGCCTACTTTGCCGTGCCCTACTATCCTGCGGTCCACTTCTATTATAGGCGAAACCTGGGCGCCGGTACCGCAGAAGAACAGCTCATCGGCTATATAAAGTTCCGACCTGTCTATGGAGCGCTCTACCGTTTCCAGCCCGAGCTTGTCTTTAGCGAGCTGTTTTATGGCGTCACGCGTAAGTCCTTCAAGTATATTGTCGGTCACCGGAGGAGTAATAAGCTGGCCCTTCCTGACCATGAATATATTCTCGCCGCTGCCCTCAGCCACATGACCGTCGTGGGTCAGCAATATAGCCTCTTCAAATCCAGCTTCTATAGCCTCAGACTTTGCCAGGGAAGAATTCACATAGCTTCCGGTGGACTTGGCCCTGGCCGGCATGGAGATATCATCGGTCCTGCGCCAGGTAGAAGTACATACCCGGATCCCGCTTGAAACATCAAGATAATCGCCGAACGGAGCAAGATATATGCAGAGATCATCATCCACGCCGGAAAGTCCCAAACCTATCTTTTTCGCTGATTTGTAGGCGATAGGCCTTATATACACATCTTCTTTATAACCGTTGCGCTTTGCCAGATCTACCGTGACATCACAAAGTTCTTTTACCGGGTAATGAAGCTCTATCTTGAGAAGCTTGCAGGAATCGGCAAGCCTTTTGTAATGCTCCTCGAGCTTCAGTATGAACAATTGTTTTTTGTCCTGATTCCAGTAACCGCGTATCCCTTCGAACACGGCGGTACCGTAATTGAACGCATGAGTCATTATCGACACATTGGCATTCTCGAATTCCGTGAACTCTCCTTCGAAAAAGACCTGCTTCATTTTTTACATCCTTTCAGGTGAGGAAACTCCCAATAATTTTAACATGTTTGAAAGAACAATTCGAGAGGCTTCCATCAGCACTAGACGCGCTTTCATCAGTTCCGGATCGTCGCATATGACCCGGCATTTGTGGTAATAGGAATGGAGAAGCGACGCGAATTCCCTGGCATATCTGGCCAGATGGTGAGGCTGCATGGCACGCGCGCAGAGGGATATTTCTTCCGGCAGATCAAGTATCTTAAGCATCAGGTCCCTCTCGGCTTCCTCTTTCAGCAGAGAAAGGTCCGCATCACCGGCATTGGCAGGCACCGGAAGAGAACTGTTCTTTATTATGTTGCATACCCTGGCATGCGCATACTGTACATAATACACGGGATTATCAAGTGTCTTCTTTTTAGCCAGTTCGAGATCGAAATCCATATGGGTATCGGCGCCCGTCATCACGAGAAAGAATCTCGCCGCGTCGGCGCCGATCTCGTCTATTACTTCCTTTAAAGTGATCATGTCACCGGTCCTCTTGGACATCCTTACCTGTTCATTGCCACGATAAAGGGCCACCAGCTGTCCTATTATTATTTCCAGTTTCTGGCTGGGAAGCCCGAGAGCGTCCAGGGCGGACTGCAGTCTTTTCACATAACCGTGGTGGTCCGTACCCCATACATTGACCAGAAGATCAAAGCCTCTCTTGAACTTATCGGCATGGTAAGCTATATCTGCGGAAAAATAAGTAGGTTCTCCGTTATCTCTGACCAGTACTCGGTCCTTATCATCCCCATATTCTTCCGACCTGAACCAGACAGCTCCGTCCTTTTCGTAAGTAGAACCCCTCTCCGCAAGAAGACCTATGGTCTTTTTGACGGTGCCGTTCTCATGCAGGGAATTCTCAAAGAACCAATTATCAAAATCCACCTGAAGCGACGAAAGGGTCTCCTTTTGCTGGGACAATAAACTATTCAGGACAAAAGCCCTGAGGTCCGAAGGCTTCTTTGATAAAGCTTCCGCTGCAACATCTTTGATATAAGCTCCGTTATAACCGTCCTCAGGAACAGGCTTCCCATCCATCGCGCACTTGACGGATTCTATAAGAAGATTCACCTGACGTCCTATATTATTAACATAGAACTCGGCAGTAACATCCCA
>CALFCX010000134.1 GCA_937950635.1 uncultured bacterium | reverse complement strand
TAAGATCAGCCTTGAAGCTCTCTCCTTATGATGAGGATCTGCAGAAAAAGTTCAAACATGTCTCTGAAAAAGAGCTGGACAGAGAGATATCCGTGGTCCGATCAAAGATACACCAGGATCCGTGGAGAATAGGATTGAACCTTGATCTGGCCAGATTGCTTTTTAAGAGAGGTTCTCTTGATGCGGCTGCCCGCGCTTTGCAGAGCGCCTTGAAAGATGCGACCAGAGCCGTGGCATCCCACAGGCTTATGGGGGTCATATTCAAGGAACAGGGACGCTTCGACCTCGCACTGGCCCAATTCGAAAAAATGCTTGAATACAAAAGTGACGATCCCGAAGCGGACAAAATAGCCTGGTCGCAGATGGGAAGCTGCAAAGAATCTTCCGGGTCCGTATCCGAAGCGGTCTCTCTGTATGAAAAAGTCCTTGCGCAGGATATAGAGTTCGAATCTCTTTCTTCCAGGGTGAAATATCTAAATAATACCAATCCTTCATCGGTCAGGAACAAGGCTCTTGCCGCTGTGATCGACCTCGAAGCCGGTTCTGTTAGGGCTGTATGGGGGCGTGACGGAAGACGCCACAGGGCTGATGATGAGGACCTTATGTCCGTGACCTTCGGCCAGGGGCAGAACAATTCGGGGTTCGAAAAATTCATGAAAGACAAGGTTAAAGAAGCCGAAGAGGACTTTGTGCTGGCTTCACAGCTTGATCCCGGACTTTTTTCAGCTCAGAACAATCTGGCTGTCATACATCTGAGGAACAAAGACACGGAGAAAGCGCGGCTTTCATTCTCCAATCTTTTATTGGAAGATTCCGGCAATCCCGTTTATCTTAACAATGTCGGAGTGCTGTATGCGCTAAAAGGCGATCTTGATAACGCCGAAAAGAACTTTCTGGCGGCATTGAAATCGGATAAGGATTTCAATGCCCCTAATTTCAACCTGTCACAGGTCCTGCTTAAGAAAGGGCTTATGAAGGAGGCTGTCGAATATTCCTCCAGGATAAACAGTTGCGATCCTTTATATGAGCTGACACAGAGAAAGTTCTTCTATTGTAATTTCCATTAAAGAAAGGAGACTGTTATATGAAGATCGCCATGCTTGTCCCGTACTTTTTTCCTCATTTCGGAGGAACGGAAAAATACGTAAAGGACCTGTCCGTTGAGCTGGCTTCAAGAGGGCATGAAGTAACGGTGATATCCAACAACGTCCCTAAAGAAGCCGGAGCTCCTGCGGAAGAGAAAACCGACGGGATCACCATCAAACGGTTGAAAGCCATGAATTTTGTCTATCTTCCGGTCTCTTTTCAGTTTAATCTCAAGATGTTGGACGGATTCGACCTTGTACATACTCATTGTCCGTCTTTCGGGTTCACCAGAGCTGTCCGTAACAGATTGAATATCCCTCATGTGGTAACTTATCACTGTGATACGACGATGTCGGAAAAATTCCTCGGAATAAAGATGCCGAGATACGTGATACGAGCGGTCGAGTTCCTTACCAACATGTACGCAAGGATGATACTCCCTAAGGTTGACGCCATAATAACTACTACGGAAAGCTATGCCTCTACATCTCCTGTCATGAAACACTTTCCTCATCATGCCATCCCTATAGGCATACATTACGAACTATTCGATGCCTCTCGCAGTAAACAGGGGATTACCGAAGAAAAGAGGGACAGAAAGAAAGTTCTCTTCCTCGGAAGGCTGGCTGCTAATAAAGGCATAGATTATCTTGTCCATGCCATACCTCTCGTGCTCAAAGAAGTTCCCGACGCCAAGTTCGTGATATGCGGAGAAGGAGAGGAGAAACCTCATGTTGAGTCGTATATAGATCAGGTCGGTGTGCGGGATCACATAGAGTTCAGGGGGAAAGTCAATCTTGACGAGATGGTGGAATTATATTCTACTTCAGCCATGTTCGTTTTTCCGTCCATAAACAGGCTTGAGGCTTTCGGGATAGTCCAGCTGGAAGCCATGGCGTGCAATACCCCTGTTGTCGCATCCGACATACCGGGAGTGAACAATGTCATGGACCCGGGCAAGAACGGTCTTTTAGTGGAGCCGAGGAACTCCCGGGCGCTTGCCCAGGCTATCGTAACGATACTCAAAGACCCCGGGCTTGCTAAAAGCATGGGGCAGCACGGCAGGCGTTTGGTGGAAGAAAAGTATAATTGGAAATCCATAGGAGATAAGATAGAGGCCGTTTACAGAGCTGTTAAGGAAAGGAAGTCGGCGTGAAAGTACTTGTAACAGGCGGAGCAGGGTTCATAGGCGGGGTCACCGTAAGGGAACTTTTAAAGGCCGGATATGAAGTGGCCATTTTTGACAATTTGTCATGCGGACATGAACAAACCGTACCAAAAGACGTTCCGCTGATGATAGGGGACCTGCGTAAAAAAGAAGATATAATGTCGGCGTTAAAACGGGGAAAATTCGATGCTGTTCTCCATTTTGCGGCTTTTACTATAGTCCCGGAATCCATAGAGAACCCCTCGAAATATTTTGAGAATAATATACTTGCCAGCTTTAATCTCCTTGATGCTATGGCGGCCACGGGCGTAAAAAAATTCGTTTTCTCATCTTCCGCCGCGGTTTATGGCGAGCCGAAAAAAATCCCTGTTGCGGAAAATGCGCCGCTGAACCCTTCTAATGCTTATGGGGAAACAAAACTTATAGTTGAACAGTATATTAAATGGTACGATCTGGCTTACGGGATCAAATATGCAAGCCTCAGGTATTTTAACGCTTCCGGGGCGGACCTTGAGAATGATCTGGGAGAGGATCGGGAAGTGGAAACACATCTTATCCCATTAGTCCTTCTTTCTGCATCCGGAAAGAATAAGAGCGTTTCGATATTCGGGTCCGATTATCCCACCCGTGACGGAACATGCATAAGGGACTACATACATGTCAAAGATCTGGCTTCCGCGCATGTTCTGGCCCTGGGGCGGCTTTTTAAAGAAGGGGCCAAGAGCTCCATATATAACCTTGGGAGCGAAAAAGGGTTTACCGTTAAGGAGATAGTCACGGCCGCGGAAAAGGTGACTGGTAAAAAGGTTAATGCCTTGATCTCGCCCAGAAGGCCAGGTGATCCGCCGGCTTTGATAGCGAGCTCTGAAAAGATACGTTCCGAGCTCGGGTGGAGAACTAAATATTCGGAAATAGACAAAATAATCTCTGATACTTGGAACTGGATGCAGAAGCATCCTGACGGATACGCAAAAAAATGAAGAAAAAGATACTGTACCTGTTTTCTGATACCGGAGGCGGGCACCGCAGTGCCGCGACCGCTTTAATAAAGACCGTGGAAGAACTAAAAAAGAACGATCCCCCGATACAGGAAATGGTGGATGTTTTTGCCGAGTGCAGCGGATTTCTGAATATTTTGGCGAAATTATACGCGCCGGTGATAAAATACTCCCCTAAGATGTGGGGGATGCTTTATTACTGGTTCAACGATATGAAGAAAATGCGACAGATGGAAAAAATGGCTCGGCCGTTCCTTGAAAAGGAACTTTCCAAGCTGATCGCAAAAAGAAGACCAGATCTTATCGTTTCCGTCCATCCGCTCCTCAACCACATAACCATAAGCGCAATGAAAATAGCTTCTCATGTTGTTCCTCTGATCACCGTTGTTACGGACCCGGTAAGCCTGCACAGGACCTGGGTCTGTCCCGATGCCGACCTTATAATAGTTGCTACAGATCAAGCGAAAGAAGCCTGTATTAAATACGGTGCCGATCCGGTCAAAATAAAGACCATGGGGTTGCCTATAGACCCTAAATTCGTGAAAAGTTCAAGGGACAAGAGGTCTTTAAGGAAAGATATGGGGCTTGAGGATGATCTTTTTACCGTGCTTTTGATGGGAGGCGGGGAAGGCGGAGGTAATATGAAAAAGATCGTCCGGTTCATAGCGAAAGAAGGTCTTAAGATACAGCTTGTCGTTATTGCCGGCAGGAATGAAAAACTGAAGAAAGACCTTGAAAAAGAAATAGTCTCATTCCCTTTTCCTGTAAAAGTATTCGGGTTTACCAATGAAGTTCCTGACATAATGAGCGCTTCCGATCTGGTAATAACCAAGGCCGGGCCTGGCTCCATAGCAGAATCTTTGGCCAAAGAGCTTCCGATAATAATTACCAGCTGGCTTCCGGGCCAGGAAGAGGGTAATGTTAAGTATGTGGTCGAAAGCGGGGTCGGTGTTGTTTGCGAGGATCTTAAGAAGATCGGCAGCTGCGTTAAGGATTTTCTCAAACCTTCTTTGTACTCGGCTTTCCTGAAGAGAATAAAGAGCACGAACAATCCGAAGGCTGTATATAACATTGCGCAAATGATAATATTGAAACTGTATGCCAGATGATCCTTTAGGGATACAAAAAGGGAGGACTTTAAGAATGCGGAACATATTTTTGGGTTTGTTTTTCGCTTTTTTGTTTTGTCCGGCGGTTTTTGCACAATCGGCCCTGCCAAACAACACGTCTTCCGGTACGGAAGAGTTCAAATTCAGGGATGTGCCTGATTCTCACTGGGCGGCTCCGGCGGTCTATAAACTGGTGAATCTTGGAGTGACCCAGGGATATCCGGACGGCACCTTCAGAGGAACAAAGAACATGACGAGATATGAGACTGCTCTTTTTATGGCTAAATTAGCCGACAGTCTCGGATATGCGGCTTTTGAAAAGCTCGGGGCTGAACTCAAATCGGAGCTGAAAGCCATGCAGGACGAATCTTCTTACGGGAAGTTCAAGATCTCCGGTAGTTTTGAAACGGATATCATGTCTTCGAACGTGTTTGTCAGCAGGGATGATCCTTCCTTGTCGGGGGATAAGACCACGATAATGAACTATCGGTTGATAGCCACTGCGGTCTCAGAACTTGATAATTCATGCAGTTTCAAGATCAACCTTGATACCATGGACGGCGGATATTACGGAGGCAGCGAGAAATTACTTTCCGATCTTCTGGATATTGAGGGGGTTTTTTCGGCAAAAATAGGCCTGCCTGTAATGCTGACGGCTACTTTCGGTCCGGGACCCGTCAGACATCTTTACGGTGGGACGGCTTTCCCGTCAGAGTACGGCAGGGTTTATGTAAGGCCTTATCCCGGGATAAAATTGTCTTCGAAAATATCTGTGTTTGAAGCTGAACTGGGATATTTCGCCCACAAGGTCAATGCATCCGATCCTGTCCTTCCGGGGGAAGTCGGCGTTAACAGAATAAACGGAAAGATACTCCTACCTTTTGATAAGATTCCCGTCATGAACAGTGGAAGCGTGGCCGTATCAGGAGATTATTTCTATCAGAACCAGAATGTTTCGGCTCCGGTCAAGACCAATTTCAAGCCGTCTTTGCTTTTGGTATCCAAGCCTTTCGGTAATTTAATGTCTTCCACACAAATAAAGGCCGGAACCATGCACGATATCACGCGCAGCCGGCTTGCTGTCATACAGGACATACGCATAAAGAACCTGTTCAATTCCAGAACGGATATCGATCTTGGTTTTACCCTGGCTGGATCCGAATACCTTGTAGAACCGGAGCTTCTCGACCAGTGGAGCTTTTTAGGTTATGACCCTTTCGGAAGGCCTGCGGTTAACGGCACGAGGAGGATATCCCTTAATTTCAAAAAAGCCTTGAACGATTCACTTGCTTTTACCGGACGCGGGAACCTGGATCTTTCCACGGGATACAAATTCGGGTCCGGTGAGGATGGCTCCCGGCTTACTTTGGAAGGCGGGCTGGTCTTTTCTCTCGGGAAAGATTCGGACATTTCGCTCTGTTATAGGTCGGACAGGGATCCCAATGCCGCCGTTCAGAACACGGATCTTGTCAGCATGGCGCTTTCCGGAAGGTTTTAAGGTTGATAGGCCATACGGTAATAAGTGTTGATGAGGTGTCATCTACCAATGATCTTGCAAGGGATCTTCTGGAAAGGCCTGATGCTGATGGGATCGCGGTATTAGCCGGAGGACAGACAAAAGGGAGAGGCAGGCTTGGAAGGGCATGGTTCTCACCCGCAGGCAAAGGGATTTATCTTTCCGTTATATTAAGACGACCTCTCCATGGTGATATCACCGGTCTTCTGTGTCCCGCGGCTTCTTTGGCCGTTGCTAAGACCATAGAAAGCTTATCCGGAATTAATGTTCTCATAAAATGGCCCAACGACCTGATCATTAACGGCAAAAAGGTAGGCGGAGTCCTTGTGGAGCGGACAGGTGATTCTTTTATTGTCGGAGTTGGGATCAACCTTAACACAAGCCCGGAAGAGTTCCCGGAAGAGATAAGACACAAAGCGTCGTCACTATACGGCGAATCAGGCGCGATGTTCGAAAAGAACATCTTTTGCCAGGACCTTTTCTTGAATTTTGAACGTATATTCTCTTCTCTGACTGATGAGACCAGGGATAATGTCCTCGAAGAAGTAAAGTCCAGGTCTTTCACTCTGGGGAAAACCGTCACCGTATCCGACGCGGACCGGGTTTTTACCGGGGAAGCGGTCGGTTTTGAGAGCGACGGTTCATTGCTATTGAAGGATGCTAATGGTAAAATAGTTAATATAAAGTCAGGAGAAATACTTTAA
>CALFCX010000133.1 GCA_937950635.1 uncultured bacterium | reverse complement strand
TTTCAGATCTAGTATCTTAAGTATCTTGTTATAGCTATCGGTGAAATTCGAAGCCTTACCTCTAATCTCTTTATGCCGTTCGTCATCCACGCTTTCTATGGAATACTTTATATAGTCCAACCCGTTCCCGAACATCTCGATCGTCCTGTCTATATCTATATTTGCCGGATTGCAGCTAAAATAGGAATGGAACCCTTTATCGGCAAGCAGTTTAACACATTTTCCCATGCTCTTATCCAAAAGAGGATCTCCGTAACCGTGCAGTTGGATCACCTTGGGTATTATGTAAAGGAAGAAATGGTTCTCGCTCATATCCGAAGGCTTTATCCCGTATTTTTCCTGAACGAATCTCTCCCATTCCTGCCATTTTTCTTTTTTGTGCGGCCTTAACTGGTCAACGATCTTTTTGAAAAGTTCCAGGCTCATCGTCTCTATCGGTCTTGTCATCATGGTCGTCCTGGGGCACATCTCGCATCTCATGTTGCATGCGTTCGTGGTCTCGATATTATATACGATCGGCTCCTTGTTCCTCATGCCCTCCAGAAGAGCCAGTGTCTTTTCTTTGTCTTTTATCTTTCCCGCACGGGCATCCTGCATAATATCGTACGACTTCATGTAAAAATCTATGTCGAACATTATTTTTTAAACCCCTTTATAGTTTTTAGCAATATGTCCGCCTTCACCTCCGCGAGCTTCACGTCGCGGTAGTTGGTCTTGAACTGCATTATCTTCGGCTGGACGGCTTCCGCTACCGGGCACAGCCCTTTTTCATATTTCACGTTCTCGTATACCCACGGGCATCTTTTCGCGAACTGTCTCTGTGCGATCATCGGTTCAAGATAAGGTACGCTCCAGGCGCCGTATATACCGTCGCCGCCGTTCTTCATATAGGTTTTCCTGAAGTCCTCCCATGATACCCCTATCCTTTCGGCGCCTTCGTATACCACTCCAAGGGTATAGTAAGTGTTCGTATATCCGTCCGGCTCAAATTGAGGGATAAGATAATCGCACTCTTTCATCACATCCGTGAAAAGCTTCGCCGATTTGACCCTCAAAGACACCAGTTCCTCTATGCGTTCAAGCTGCGCCAGCGCGATCGCGGCGTTGAATTCCGGGAGGCGATAGTTCCAGCCCAGCACATCATGCCTTTTATAGTTCGGGTTCTGGAACACGTCCTGATTGAGCCGCACCCTGCCCTCTTCAGCCTTAAGGTTCTTAAAACCGTGGCCTCCGACCTTCCTTACCATCTCCGCATAATGTTCGTTGTTCGTTATTATCATCCCGCCTTCGCCGCAGGAGATATGCTTCGTGTTCTCAAAGCTATAGCTCGCCATATGGCCGATCGTCCCGGTCAATCTGCCTTTATATTTCCCGAGCACGTTCTGTGCGTTATCTTCTATGACAACGATATTGTGTTTTTTCGCGACCTCCATGATGGGATCAAGGTCGGGAGAAAGCCCGTATATGGAAACGGGGATTATCGCTTTTGTCTTTTTCGTTATCTTTTTTTCAACATCTTTCGGGTCCATATTGAACGTCCGCGGGTCCACATCGGCATATACGGATATAGCGTTGGCGTGTATGGTGGCCGTTGAATCCATTATCACTGTTATGGCAGGAGATATAACTTCATCCCCTGGCCCGACACCCGCGGCTTCCAGTGCGGCATGTAGCGTCGATGTTCCGGAATTCATAGCAACGCCGTATTTAACACCAAACTTTTTGGCGAATTCTTTCTCAAGCAAGTTGTTCCAGCTCCCGCCGGTAGCAGACCAACTCTCGGAATTCAGCACCTTTTCAAGGTATTTAAGTTCATTCCCCAGATATTTGCTGGGATTCCTCATCTCTTCCGCCATTTATGCCGCCCCTTTCTTTAGCACGAGTTTTGTCTTTGCTTTTTGGTTGCTCAAAAATTTTTCCTGAAGATAACTGTTTATTTTGACAACTTCCGGATTCTTATCCAAATAAGGGATGACATCCCTCAAAGTGAAATCCGGCCGGTCTTTGAAGTGTTCGAATATGTTCTTAAAAAACTTAAGATCATCCTCATAATCCAACGTCATCCTTATTTCCGGGCGCCTCAGGACATCGGGAATGTTCTCAAGGAGTTCCGTCTTGAACAAACCCGTATCCTTGAAATATACCCACATCATCTCGGTATCGGAAGTATCCTTGATCTTGCAGACCTTGTTCAGAGCGGAGACCTTTATGCCGTAAGTGAATCCCCCGCATGGGACATCCTTACCCTCTATAAAATCAGCGTTCGTTCTTTCATACTGAGAAAATGCAAGATCTATCAGTTCAGGATCACACAACAGGTCGTCACCGTCAGCGGTCACAAAGAACTCCACCCCGTATTTTTCGGCGGCACCGTTCCATCTCATAAGTTTATCTTCCGAACTGCCGCGGAAAAATTCTATGCCGCTAGCTTTCGCGATCTCACAAAGCACATCATCATTCTTGGACTCCGTCGTGCAGAGCACTATGACCCCGGCTTTTTTCGCTCTCCTGACCCTGTCTATAACAAGTTCGATGGTCGCCTTTCCGTTTATCTTCAGAAGAGCTTTCTCCGGAAGCCTGGTAGACCCGGTCCTTACGGTTATGAATATCGCCTTTTTCATTTATCGGTCCCTTTCTTTACGATGTCCAGGAATTCCCTTATCACTCCGTGGCCGCCCTTGGTCTTAAGGATTATCTTCGCGATCTTCCTGACCTCAGGGTACGCGTCGGCAGGAGCAACAGGGATGCCTACATATTTCATCGCGGACATATCGTTCATCTCATTGCCTATAAAAACGACATTTTTTTTGTCTATCTTGTTCTTTTTGAGATAGTCCTTGACCACAGAGAGCTTGTCCCCAACCCCGTTTATGCACGGTATGCCGATCTTTTTAGCTCTCGCTTTTACTACCGGGTTCGTCTCTGTCGAGATTATGACCTGATCGATCCCCATCTCTTTTATCAGACGCACGGCCATACCGTCGCTGCGGTTAACACGCACGGCCTCGCTCCCGTCCTGGAACACGTATGCCTTGTTGTCGGTCATGACGCCATCGAAATCGTATATTATCAGAGATATTCGCCTAATATCCATAAAATGTTCCTCTCATTTCTTTAACATCATCTTCAAACTTCCTGACAATCCACGCACAATCTTGTTTATATTGCCAACCAAAGGCGATACGAGATGCTTATAAATATAGAATGCCCAATAATTCATATATAACGAAACGCTCCGAATTGCGAGATTGTCTTTTTTGAACACTCCTGAAAGATGCACATTATACTGAGGCCTTAATAATAACGGAGTCAGACCGCATTTATTCATATAAATTTGAAAAGACATAACGTCGAAATAATAATTGTGAGCATTTTGCAATGACCGCTTATCAAAAGAAGGAACGGCAATATATATTACACCTCCGTCGTTCAAATGGCTCATCAACTTGTTCATGCTTCCGAACAGATCCGTAAAATGTTCTATCACATGGTTTAATACGATCAAATCGTAGGAGCCCTTTACGTCGTCTATTCCTCCCTGTTCAAGATCGAGACCTTGATTCTTGCCAAGGCTAGTGAGCTCTGCACTATAGTCATACCCCTTCACGCGCATCTTTCTGTTAACAAATGGTAAAAGGTTCCATCCTCCGCCGCAACCCACTTCAAGGACCGATACAATACTATCTATCGGCTTCACTTTATCTACCAAGTGTATTATTGTATTTCCTCTTGTCAAATCATAGCAATCCTCATAATGGCCACTTCTGTCCTCTCCTTCATAAATTAACCTATAGTGATCTGATCCGTAAAACCATTTAAGGGATTGCTCTGTCATTCTGGGGTTGTTGAATACTAATCCGCATTTTTTGCATTTAACCACACATTGTTTAATGCCAAAGCAATCCCTGTCAGCAATCCTAATTGTTTCTTGGTGTCCGCAAAGACAAGGCACTTGTTCATATTCAACCCTGCCTTCATCGACTAATTTATTAAAAGCTTCTACACATTTACTGCTCATAAGCTGTACCCGTCATCCACTATTACATTCTGGCCGTTTATATATTTTGAAGCATCGGAAAGCAGGAACAACAATGTCCCGGTTATGTCTTTTGCGTCCAGCATGCCTTTTGACGAGCAGAAACTTTTATACGCGTTCCTGAACCCTTTTGACTGTCCGTCCAGTATGCCTCCGGGACTTATGCAGTTGAACCTTACCCCTGTATCTTTGAAGTATTTGGCCATATATGCAGTAAGGAGTATTACCGCGGACTTGATCGCGGCGTACTCAACGGGCATCGTCATCCCGGACCCTTTGTATATCTCGAACCTGGGAGCAATGACCCCGTATACGGAAGATATGTTTATGACATTCCCGTATCCCTGCTTTTTAAAGAGAAGCCCGGCCTGCTGGGACACCAGAAAATATCCTCCAAGATGCAGGTCCATGTTCTCACAAAAATCCTCATAAGTAACGTCTTCAAGCTTTCTGCCGTAGTTCTTATTCCTCGGATATGACGTATTCACGACTGCATCTATCTTCTTGTGTTTTTTCATCACGCGTTCAAGAGCGCTCTTCACCGAGGTCCTCTTGGTTATGTCAACTTTCACGAACTCGATATTTTTGAGGACCAGCTTTTTCCCGAGCTTTTCGTCAATATCGGCCACAACGACCTTCGCGCCTTTTTCCGAAAGCGCATTGGCAAACTCTTTGCCCAGACGCCCCGCCCCGCCGAATATAACCACGACCTTGTTCTTTACATCCATCTGTCCGGTTCTCCCTTCTCTCAGGTCAAACGCTTGAATCCGGCATGTATAACTCCGCCTTCAAGATATTTTTTCACATCCCCGCTGTCGAGCGCTTTGCGTATAAGAGCGAACACTTCGCCGGAATCTTTTACAAACTTTTTTATTATGTCTTCGGAATACGCGCAGGTAGCATACACAGCTGCCCCCAGAAGATACCCCCTCTTGAGCATTTCCTGGGAATAAAGCGTTTGCACCTCCAGAGGCTTTCCCTCTTTGAAAGATATGTGCGTGAGCGGCGCTATTCCGCTGATCTCGATGTTTATTTTATGTTTCTCAGCTATTGTTCTCCAGCCGTCGTTTATCATCTCGCCGTATCTTACGAGATCTTTCTGAACATCAAGCTTTTTCATTTTTTTGAGTGTTTCCAGCGCCGCAACGAACCCCATCCTTTCGGTCCAGAAAGTAGAACTGATAAAACTTGTCTGAGCACTGTCCATGACATCTTTACGTCCTATAACAGCGGATATCGGGAACCCGTTGCCCAGAGCTTTGCCGAACACCGCAATATCCGGTTCTACTCCGTATGTGAGATGTATTCCCCCGTAATTTACCCGGAACCCTGAGGTAACCTCATCAAATATAAGTACCGCGCCTGTTTTTGAGGCGATCTGTC
Organism: uncultured bacterium; assembly: GCA_937950635.1. Classification (GTDB taxonomy): domain Bacteria; phylum Margulisbacteria; class WOR-1; order JAKLHX01; family JAKLHX01; genus CALFCX01. The sequence continues at coordinate 1,159 of CALFCX010000133.1, read as the reverse complement.
GGACGCCTTCCAGGAATCCCTTAGCGGGAGCATTGCCTCTTTGCGGCTCCATTATTATCACTCCCAAATTATCCTTGTTCTCCGAAACTATCTTTTCAAGCTCATCGAGCTTGTTGTAGTTGAAAGGCAAAGCCGTGTTCTTTAGTTCTCTCGGAACACCGGAAGGCTCAAGCCCCGGAAGAAGCTGTCCGTCAAGGTTCGCAGAGTTACCAAGATTGGCCGCCAGGTACCAGTCGTGCCAGCCGTGATATCCGCAGAAAGCGATCTTGCTTTTCTTTGTATGCGCTCTTGCTATCCTTACGGCGACCGCGCACGCTTCTCCTCCTGTCCTGGCAAACCTTGCCATACCTGACCAGGGATGTATGGAAATAAGCATTTTCGCAAGTTCTATCTCTTCAGGACAATTCAGGGTGCACATTGATCCGTCGTCTATGACCTTTTTTACGGCTTTATCTATGTCGTCATCGGCATATCCGAGAGTACAGGCCCCGACCCCCATCTGCGCAAAATCATAATAATGATTGCCGTCAAGGTCCCAGACCTCGCATCCCTTCGCCTTTGAATAATACGAAGGCCAAAGGTCAGGCAGGAACTTCTCCGATCTTTTAGAAAGGAGCTGGCTTCCTCCGGGGATTATTTTTTTAGCTTCGTCCCAAAGCATGACCCCTTTGTTCTTTTTGTTATTTTTCACCGGTTATCTTCCTTTTATTCTTTAATATGGCCTCCGCGCAGAAGAAGTCCACGATATCGTCTATTTCGACAGATTTCCATTTGGGCACGATATACGGGATAGTTCTGTCATGATAAAAAGTTTTTTTCTTCTTAAGGGCTTTTATCTCGGACACATAAACGGTCCCTTCAAAGAAATATATCTTTTTCAGGTCCTGCCTTCGTATATATCTTGATCTTTTGCCTTCGTACGGAGACAAGAACCCTTTATCATTTATAACGACATCAAAAGCAGGATGCGCGGCTACCACTTCGCTCACCCCGACGATCGATTCCGCTCCTTTTTTATCGTTCAGGCGCATCTCTATGGACCTGTCGACGTCTTTGGTCTCCCGCAAAGGGGACGTCGGCTCAAGGATGATGACATAGTCATATTCTTCCCCTGCTGCTTTCAAAAACCCTATTGCGTGCAGTATTACGTCCATGCTTG
>CALFCX010000132.1 GCA_937950635.1 uncultured bacterium | reverse complement strand
CGACCACCGAGATCTACACTCTTTCCCTACACGACGCTCTTCCGATCTAGTAGGTCACAGGTTCGAATCCTGTTGGGCGCAAATAATCAGGTCGGGTGCCTGCCCTGAGCGAGCGGTGAGCCTGTCGAACCGCGAGACGAAGGGTTCGAATCACCCTGGGCGCAGATCTTTAAAACACGTACCGTATAGAAAAATAATGAGTGGTATTTTCGGCAAGGCTTCCGTATCCGTGATAAGCATAATCGAATGAAACCGGAGCAAAGTTGAGGCCTACGCCATATGTAATGTTGTTCTCGGTCCCTACTCCGGACGATTGAGCACTCTGCTGCTGATCGAGTCCTATCCTTAAAGCAAGTTGTTTTACCGGTTTCCACTCGATACCTGAATGAAGGAATAGCAGGTTCGTCGAAGCATCCACGTCCCTTTCCAGGTCCATCAGAAAGACCAGTTCGGAAGTTGCCGATGATGTTATGGCTTCTTTGCCTATTATCTTCACGGCAGAACCTATTCTGATCCCTGCGGGAATATTCTCGGTCACACCGTTGCGTTTCCAAAAGAACCCGCCTCCCATATTCACCGGAAGGATGTTGGATAGAACTATCCCCATATCCAGCCATTTGGCCGCTTTAAATTTCACACCAAGGTCCAGGTCTACGCCACTGCCGGAAGCTCCCTCCAGGGAAGCTGATGTTTCCGAAAAACTTTGGAGATAATACTTAAGGCTGGCACCAAAACTTATCTGTTTAAGGCGCGGATTATTGAACATATCCCCCAGGCATCCTCCGTAGGACGCAATGAGAACATTTGAACCGTAATCGGTATATCCGTAAGTCTCAGGCCTTGCGATACCCGATACATCCGTCCATCTTGTAAGAGGTATCCCCTGGACTGACGAATTGACAAAACCTAATCCAAGATGGCCTTTTTCCATTGGGACCGCAAGGGCAAGGACAGTGTAGCCGACTTCGTTCATAAGAGAGGCTTTCATAGAAACAAAATCAAAGCTTTTGACAGAAGAAAGTCCGGCGGGATTAAGGAAGACCGCGCTGGCATCGTTGGCAAGACCTACATAAGCCCTGCCTAAAGCCATAGGGCGAGCACCGACCCCGACCGCAACAGGATCTATTATCGAATCTGAAAAAGCGGAGGAACATAACAACAAAAACAAAAAACCCGCCGAAAAAACGGCCTTTTTGAACATCATTAATAGATATTGTAGACTTTGGCGTGTTAAGCGTCAAGCAAAACGAGCGCGTTTTTCTGTATAATGTAATAACCATGTCCTCCAACATAAGGAACTTTTCCATAGTAGCGCACATAGACCACGGCAAATCAACTCTTGCCGACAGGCTGCTGGAATATACCGGAACCATAGATAAGCGGCTGATGAAAGACCAGGTGCTGGACAGCATGGACCTTGAAAGGGAACGCGGCGTTACCATAAAAGCAAAAGCCATCAGGATAGACTACAAGGGCTACATACTTAACCTTATCGACACCCCTGGTCACGTGGATTTCGGATATGAAGTTTCCAGGGCTCTAGCGGCTTGCGAAGGGGCTTTACTGGTCGTTGATGCGGCGCAGGGCATAGAGGCGCAAACACTTGCCAACGCTTACTTGGCCGTTAACAACGATCTCAAGATAATACCTGTGATAAACAAGATAGACCTTCCGAGCGCAGACCCAAAAATGGTGGCTAGCGAACTTAATCACGTATTCGGTATAGAAGAAAAAGAGATCGTCCCGGCAAGCGCGAAAAGCGGTCTGGGCATAGAAAAGGTCCTGGATGCGATCATAGAAAGGGTCCCCCCTCCTGCGGGTGATGACACTGCCCCTTTACAGGCTCTTATCTTTGACTCCCACTACGATATTTACAGAGGCGTCGTCATTTACACAAGGATAGTCAACGGAACCGTCAATACCGGAGAAAAAATAAGAATGATGGGGACCGGGACCGAATTCGAGGTGATAGAAACAGGGATATTCAAACTGGGCCTTGTTCCGACCCAAAAGCTCAGCGCGGGAGAAGTAGGCTATATAATAGCGAACATAAAGAACGTACGTGATGCTCATGTCGGGGACACCATAACATCCGCAAAGAATCCGGCAAAAACACCGCTCCCGGGGTACAAAAAAGCAAAGCCCATGGTATTTTGCGGGCTTTATCCGATAGACGGGGATGAATATACCCAGCTCAAGGATGCGCTCGACAAGCTCTCCCTGAACGATGCCTCGCTTTTCTTCGAGCCCGAAACGTCTTCCGCGCTAGGATTCGGATTCCGCTGCGGTTTCCTGGGACTTTTGCATTTTGAGATAATCCAGGAAAGGCTCGAACGGGAATACAAGATCTCTCTTATCGCCACGGCCCCGAACGTGGTTTACAAGATAAACATGAAGGGGAACAGCAGCACTTATATAGACAATCCATCAAAGATGCCGGACATGTCAAAAGTGGATTCGATAGAAGAGCCTTATTACAAGGTCACCGTGCTCTGTCCGGAAAGATACGTCGGGCCTATCATGACGCTATCCTCAGACAAAAGAGGCACTTTCATCAACATGGAATATCTGGACATGAACCATGTAATGCTCACCTACCAATTCCCGCTTGCGGAGATAGTGACCGAGTTCTATGATATGCTCAAATCCGTTTCACAGGGATATGCTTCAATGGACTACGAATTTTTGGGATACAAGGAAGCGGATCTGGCTAAACTGGACATCCTGATAAACGACGAGCCGGTGGACGCTCTTTCTGTGATCGTTCCGAGGCAGAATGCCTATTATCACGGAAGGAAGATCGTCGAAAAACTGCGCGGGGTCATACCGAGGCAGATGTTCGAAGTGCCGATACAGGCGGCTATTGGCGGCAAAATAATAGCCAGAGAAACGGTAAAAGCTTTAAGAAAGAACGTCCTTGCAAAATGTTACGGCGGGGACGTTACCAGAAAACGGAAATTGCTTGAAAAACAGAAAGAAGGCAAGAAAAGGATGAAAAGGGTCGGTAAAGTAGACATCCCCCAAGAAGCTTTTCTTTCTGTTCTTAAAATAAAGTGAAATTTCCCGTTTTTTCTGTCGAGATTTTATCGGGAGAAAAAAGCGTACATGACTGAAGGTACTAAAAGGCCTCACGACAACAATCAGTACATGCGCGAACTGGCCCGCCGGGCGTTCAGGAACATCCCATCGTTCGAGGACCGGGCGATCGAGCGGATCGAGAACCGCTTTGACGCCAAAAAGAACCCCCTTCCTAAACACGGTTTCTCCGGCCTGGGGGCAGGGATAGCGGCCGGCATAGCTGTTTGCGTCCTGGCATATTACATAGGCATCCCTTTCTCAAACGCCGAAAAGGTATTTATAACCGTACAGTTCGGACTTCTCGGCGGATTAATGACATACATTAATTCATGAGCGCCTCCGGACTATATTTACATATCCCCTTCTGCAAAAAAAAATGCGATTACTGTGATTTCTGCTCATTTACAGGCTCTGACGACGAACTTCACAGAAAATACCTGAAAAGCCTGCAGAAAGAGCTTGATTTCGGCCCAGATATATCGATCGGAACCGTATATATCGGAGGGGGGACCCCTACCCTTTTATCGAAAAGGTCCCTTCAAAAACTGATGAGCATGATCAGATCGTACTCGGCCGTATCAGGAACATGTCCGGTAGAATGCACCATAGAATCAAACCCTGGAACAATAGACTACTACAAGCTCAAAGTCCTGAAAGATAACGGGGTCAATCGTCTCAGCATTGGAGCACAGTCTTTTGACGATGAAGAATTAAAATTATTGGGAAGGATACATGACAGCAGGGATATCTACAAAGCTTATGAAGCCGCAATAAAAGCCGGATTTTCCAATATAAATCTGGACTTGATCTTCGGACTTCCGGAACAAAGTCCGAAAAATTGGATATCATCGCTGAAAGAAGCCCTGAAACTCCGGCCGAACCATGTCTCCGCTTACAGCCTTCAAATAGAAAAAGGCACCGTTTTTCATAAAAAATATTCGTCTTATGCTTCAGAGGACGCGGAATATCTAATGTATCGCGATACGATCGACCTGCTTAGATCTGAAGGATATATCCATTACGAGATATCAAATTTCTGTCTGCCCGGATTTGAGTGCCGGCACAACATTAATTATTGGAAAAACGGGGAATATCTGGGGATCGGCGTATCCGCATCGTCTCATATTAAGGGGAGAAGAAAGATGAACACAAAAGATCTGGAAAAATACATCTTTGATCCTGTTCATTCCGGCAAAAAAGAAAGACATTCTCAGAACAACGAGATAGCAGAAACCATGTTCATGGGATTAAGACTTATAAAAGGGATGGATATGGAAGCCTTCAGAAAGCGTTTTAAGGTGTCCTTACAGGATCTATACAAAAAAGAGCTGAAAGAACTAAAAGAGAAGGGTTTGCTGGAATTAAAGGAAGGTCATGTACGCCTTACAGAAAAAGGTCTTTTTCTGGCCAATGAGGTATTTGAAAGGTTTGTCTGATACGGCCACGCCACAAAACTTGACACCTCTCACAACGGCTGTTATAATTAGCACTTGAGAGGTTAGAGTGCTAACATGATCCTTGAATATCTCGACGAAAGAAAACAAAAAGTACTCCAGATAATAATTGAAGATTACGTGAATTCGGCCGAACCCATAGGGTCAAAGGCCGTCACCGAAAAACACAATATAGAAGCCAGCCCCGCGACCATAAGGTTCGACATGGCGGACCTCGAAAAAAAGGGGTTCATCAAAAAACCCCATACATCGGCAGGCAGGATCCCGTCCGACAAAGGATACCGGTTCTTTATAGATGAAATAATGGAGATAGAAGATCTGGCAAGGAAAGAAGCCGAACTCATAAGAACAAAGATACAGAAAACCGAAAGAGATCGCCTTCTTGAAATAGTAGGGAATATGCTTTCCGACCTTTCGGGCAATACTTCGGTAGTTATAACATCCGACAGACACAACAACATCTACGTCTGCGGGATATCGAGAATGCTAAGACAACCGGAATTCAACCTGAGTGAGCAGATCTGCGATGTCGTAGAGACCATAGAACAGCATTCTTCCATATCAAATGTATTGAACGAATACGTGGAAGAATCCGAGGCGTTATCCGTTCATGTGGGCGAAGAGAACCGTCAAAAAGCCCTGAAAAAATGCTCCATAGCTGCCGTTCCTTTCAAAGGAAGGGGCATAATCAGCATTGTCGGACCGACCCGAATGGACTACAAAAAAGTTTCGGCTGTCCTTAAATATTTCGCGGAACTGCTGGAGGAAACCAATTTATGAAAATATTGGGAGGGAAGAACAAGATGAACGATGACCAGAAAGAATGCTGTGAGCACCGGAAAGAAATAGAAGCCCTAAAAAAAGGCATAGAAGAAAAGGACGCAAAGTTCGAAGAACAGAAGAATCAAATGCTTCGCCTTATGGCCGATTTTGATAATTTCAAGAAAAGGGCTGCGACCGAAAGAGAGGATATAATCTGCTTTTCAAATGAAACATTGATACTGGCACTTCTTCCTATACTGGACAATTTTGAAAGGGCTTTTTCGCACGCGGAAGAATGCAAAGGGAAAGATATCAGTGATGAGCTCCTAAAAGGCTTTGCCCTTATAAAGAAACAGCTTGAAGATATTCTCGGCAAGATAGGGCTTTCCAAGATAGATGCGTTAGGGAAAAAATTCGATCCTGTATATCACGAGGCGGTACTCACCAAAGAGTCCTCTGACCAGCCCGAAGGCATGGTCATCGAAGAAATGCAGAAAGGCTATATGTTAAAGGAAAAGGTTATCAGGCCGACCATGGCAATAGTATCAAAGAAAGGAGAAGGTAAGAATGAGTAAGATCATCGGGATAGATCTGGGAACAACGAACAGCTGCTGCGCGGTCGTGATAGGAGGAGAACCCACAGTAATACCGAGCTCCGAGGGAGAAAGGACCGTCCCTTCGGTCGTAGGATTTCCCAAGCAGGATGAAAGGGTCGTCGGACGGGTGGCAAAACGCCAGGCAATAACCAACCCGGAAAATACAGTTTACTCAATAAAAAGATTCATGGGACGCAGGTTCAACGAGGTTTCCGAGGAGATGAAATTGGTCCCGTATAAAGTCGCCGAGGACAGCAACGGCGGCGTATCTGTAAAGATCAGGGATAAGAACTACTCCCCTCCCGAGATATCGGCTATGGTCCTCCAGAAAATAAAGCTCGATGCCGAAGCTTACCTTGGAGAAAAGGTAGATAAGGCAGTGATCACCGTGCCGGCTTACTTCAACGACAGCCAGAGACAGGCCACTAAAGATGCCGGAACCATAGCGGGCCTTGAAGTGGTCAGGATCATAAATGAACCTACGGCCGCATCGCTCGCGTACGGACTGGACAAAAAGAAAGCCGAAAAGATAGCCGTATATGACCTTGGCGGAGGGACTTTTGATATATCCATCCTGGAAATAGGAGAAGGCGTTTTTGAGGTGAAATCCACCAACGGCGACACCCATCTTGGCGGGGACAACTTTGACGACAAAGTGACAAATTGGCTTGTGGACGAATTCCGCAAAGAGCACGGCATAGACCTGAAGAACGACAGGATGGCGCTCCAAAGGCTCAGGGACGCCGCGGAAAAAGCTAAATGCGAGCTTTCTTCCGTATACGAGACCGAAATAAACCTGCCGTTCATAACAGCCGACGCTTCCGGACCTAAACATTTCGTGACAAAGCTGACGCGCGCCAAGCTCGAACAGCTCGTCGCCGACCTTATAGACAGGACTTTGGGACCGGTGAATCAGGCGCTTAAGGACGCGGGACTTAAACCGTCGGAGATAGACGAAGTCATACTTGTCGGCGGACAGACCAGGATGCCGAAAGTGCAGGAAACAGTAAAGAACCTGTTCGGTAAAGAACCGAATAAGAGCGTGAACCCTGACGAAGTTGTTGCCGTAGGCGCGGCCATACAGGGCGGCGTGCTTGCCGGGGAAGTAAAAGAGATGGTCCTTCTGGATGTCACTCCCCTATCGCTGGGCGTGGAAACGCTGGGAAACGTCATGACCCCTCTTATCCCGAGGAACACCACCATCCCGACATCCAAAAGCGAGATCTTTTCCACGGCCGCGGACGGACAGACCAGCGTGGAGATACATGTCCTGCAGGGCGAACGTCCCATGGCCTACGACAACAGGACCCTTGGACGGTTCCATCTTGCCGACATACCGCCGGCACCTAGGGGCATCCCTCAGATAGAGGTAACGTTCGACATAGACGCTAACGGGATCCTTCACGTAAGCGCAAAGGACAAAGGAACCGGCAGGGAACAGAAAATATCCATAACTGCTTCTTCCGGTCTTTCAAAAGAAGACATAGACAAAATGCAGAAAGAAGCTACCGCCCATGAAACAGAGGACAAGAAAAAGAAGGAAGAAATAGAGCTGCGCAACCAGGCGGATAATCTTGCCTATACGTCCGAAAAGACCCTTAAAGACAACGGGGATAAAGTCGACGCGGGCGTAAGGGACAAGGTGCTTAAGGCCATAGAGAACATGAAAGATGCGCTTAAGGGAACGGACACCGGGAAGATCAAGTCCGGATTTGAGGCTTTGCAGAAAGAAGTATACGAAATGTCCTCCCAGATATACAAAGCCCAAGGGCCGGCACAAGGCCAGCCCCAGACCCCTCCACAGCAGGAAGGCGGACCTCAGGGAGGAGACGATAAGACCATAAATGCCGACTGGAAGGAATCAGACCAGAAATAGGGTTCCTTAGACTGATAATGTAAAAGTCGATCGTAAGGGCCCCGATCTGATCGGGGCCCTACATTTTTAGGATTGATATATAATAAAGACATGCCTCAGTCAAAAGACTATTACCAAACATTGGGAATCCAACGAAATGCTTCCCAGGAAGAGATCAAATCCGCTTTCAGAAAATTGGCGAGACAATATCATCCGGATGTCTGCAAAGAACCCGGTGCGGTCGATAAATTCAAAGAGATAAATGAAGCATACCAGGTACTAGGCGACGAAAAGAAAAGAGCCCAATATGATACGTACGGCCACGCGGGTTTCGGGGGGCGTGCCGGCGTCGATTTTTCGGAGATAAATCTCGAAGACCTTTTCGGCGGCATGTCAGGATTCGGCGGTTTCGGGGATATGTTCGAGACTTTCTTCGGCGGAGGGGCTTCGCAGAGACAGAGGTCCGGCCCGCAAAGAGGTTCGGACCTGCGTTACGACCTGTCAATAACGCTTGAAGAAGCCTATACCGGAACAGAAAAAGAGATAGACATACAACACCTCAAGACCTGCGTAAAATGCAAAGGAAGCGGCGCGGAACCCGGCTCTCAGGTAAAAAAATGCCCATCCTGTTCAGGGACCGGCAGCGTAAAGCATACCCAGAGAACGATACTGGGAAGCTTTTCAAGCGTTGTGCCGTGCGCGGCATGCCGCGGCACCGGAGAAAAGGTAGAGAATCCCTGTAAAAGCTGCAAAGGCGCAGGCCGCACAAAAAGCCAAAGCAGGGTAAAAGTGCATGTACCCGCAGGCATAGATAATGGATACCGTCTCAGGATCGCGGGTTCAGGGGACGCAGGTCTCAGAGGAGCTCCTGCGGGCGA
>CALFCX010000131.1 GCA_937950635.1 uncultured bacterium | reverse complement strand
AGATCACTACGATTACAGCTACACACCGTGGGAAAAATCCTTCCTAAAAAGATATTGCTCGCTCTGTTTCCCGAGGGACAAAAAGACCTCGGACAACCTCTCAAAATACGGGATAAAATGTCGCTTTGTCGGCAACCCCATGATGGACTGTTTCAAAGTTACCGGCGAAAACTTCGCCGTAAAGGAAGGTACCTACACGGTCGGGATATTGCCCGGAACAAGGGATGATGCAGCCCTTAACATGCAGGATATCTTTTCCGTGACAGAAGAGCTCGATAAATTGGCCGCAAAGAACGGAAAAGATATATGTTATCTCGCCGCAGTCGCCCCGTCAGCCGATATTACATCATTCCCAAAAAAGACAAACCTTATCATAACGACCGATAAATTCGGGGATGTAATATCCCGGGCAGATGCGGTCCTGGGACTTTCCGGCACCGGAAATGAACAAGCCGCAGGTTTAGGAAAGCCTATAATATCTTTCCCGGGAAGAGGCGTCCAATATACCGCGTCTTTCGCAAAAAGGCAGGAACAGCTGCTGGGGGAAGCCCTTACAGTAACAGAAAGGGCCCCCGGATCAACAGCGGCAACCGTATGGAGCATTCTTACGGATCCGCAAAAAAAAGAATGCATGGGAAAAGCGGGACAGGAACGCATGGGAAGTTCCGGAGCTTCCGCACAAATAGCAAAGCTTATAAAAGATGAAAATCGGATTTAATTTCCTTGAAGCGGGCAATGAGCCGATAAAGCAGGCTCTGCTTCAATCTTGTGAGAACAAAAACGGAAAAGATGTTCTTATATTCGGCTTCGACCCGAAAAGAGGCAGACATATAGAATATCTGCCGTGCACCCATTCAAATACCGAGAAGTTCCGGCCCGGGTTGCGCTCATGGATATACGAGGACCTGTTCCTTCCGTTCGCCATCGCAAAAAGCGGCATAGAGCTGTTCTTTTCCCCATCCATGGACCTGCCATACAGGCAACCGTGCAAAACCGCGGTCACGGTAAATGACCTCAACCCGTTGATGTTCCAGGATGAGAGGCCGAAAGGAATGGAAGCCTCCGTCAAATATAAGATCAGGACCTCCGCGGTCAAAAAAGCAAACAGAATAATCACGTTCTCACAGCATTCAAAAAATTTGATCCGCAGGCTTTTAGGAGTGGAGGCCGGAAAAATAGAAGTTGCTCCCTACCCCGTCCAGAAAGAGTTCACGCCGGTGTACTCAGAACAAAAGATATATGAAGAAACAGGAAAAAGGGGCATCAGCCATCCGTATTTCATATATTGCGGAGGCGCTTCGGCAAGAGAGAATCTAAAAGAGCTGCTAAATATTTTCTATTCGTTCCTGCATTCAAAGAACGAGGCCTCGCTGGTGATCGAGGGGCTCGACGAAAAGAAAGCAGCAGAAATAAAAAAGGCCGATACGAGCGGCAGATTGTTCTTCATCAACGGCCTGGAACCGACAGAGAAATGCCTGCTGCTCAACGGCGCCTGCGCTTTTTTGAGCGCATCGGTCCACGAAACAACATGCGAAGAAGCTCTTCAGGCAATGGCCTGCGGAACTCCTATAATCGCATATGAAACAGAAGCATTCTCGCAGATACTGGCGCACAGCGCCGTTCTGCTGAAACGCGGCGACAGGATGTCTTTCGTCAAAGCCATGAAAGACGCCAAGGACCATCCAAATATGCGCCTGCAGATGAGAGCGCTCGGGATACAGCATTCAAAGCTCTTCTCGGCCGAAAGATTCACGGCAAAGCTCTCGGAAGTGTTCCAGAACATACTCGGGGAAAGATATCGTCCGGATGAAAAATGAACCTGTCAGCATAGCCGTTGAAGGAAGCAGCCTTTTTGGAAGGCTGAACGGTCTTTCAAGCTACACCTATACTCTTATAAAGAACCTTGCCGTCATCGACAAAGAGGACAAATTTTACGTTTTATATACGGACGCTCCCCTGCTGAAAAGAAGCTTGATAGATTTTAAACAGCATAATATAAAACACAAAAGACCGGGATTTCCTCTGCCGCTCATCAAAGACCCATATATTTATCATGATACGGGATCTTTTTTCCCTACTCCGGAAAAAGCAAAAAAAAGGGTCACGACAGTACGCACTTTGGCGCCAAAATCCTTTTCTCAAAAACTCAATCAGGCGCTTGAAGCTTCGGACCTGGTAATAGCTTCGTCCGAAAGCACAAAAGCCCAGATCTCAAAGTATTACAAAGTACCCAACGATAAGATAAAGGTGATCTATGAAGGAGCCGGAGAAGAGTTCCGCCCTCATGCATCGCTGATGTCCCATCTGATCAAAACCAGATATTCCGTAAAAAGGCCTTTTTTGTTCTTCTTAGGGCCTATAGACGAGAGAAAAAATCTGCAGGGGCTCCTTGAGGCTTACTCACTGCTCAGGTACGAATCTCCCCCGGATCTGCTCATTGCCGGAGAACCGGATAAAAACGGCTCGGACATAAAGAAACTGGCGGAAAAATTAGATATAGTTAATAATGTGAATTATCTCGGATATATACCAAAGAACGATATAGCCTGTCTTATGTCAGAGGCGGTCGCTTTCCTGTTCCCGGTTTTTTACGACGGGACCGGATTGCAGCTGCTTGAGGCTATGTCGTGCGGCGCAGCGATAATTTCATCCGCTGGATACGCTATTCCGGAAATAACCGGCGATGCGGCTGTTCTTGTCGATCCGCATGATCCTGAACGTCTCGCTGATGCGATCAGGGGTATTTTATCCGATAAACAGGCCAGAGAAACGCTCAAGAAGAAAAGCTTGGAGAGATCAAGACATTTTACTGCAAAAAAGATGGCGACAGAAACATTGGAACTATATCGGAGGTTATCGGAAAATTGAAAATACTCATACTGGCAAGGATGAGCACCGGATTCACCGGCGATACGGCTGACAAAAAACCCCTGGGCGGCAGTGAATCCGCATTATTATATCTAAGCAGGGAATTGGCAAAACTCGGCCATAAGGTCGTTATATACAACAATTGCGGAAAAGAATCAGGAATGTTCAACAACGTTGATTACAGGCAGTTCACCACGCTGGCCGATCTGGTGAACCATTCCAAGAAAGAAGATTACGACATCTTTATTTCTTTCAGGGACCTCCCCGCCTTTCTATTCCCTATAAAAGCCGGAAAAAGGGTCTGGTGGGGACATGACGATTTTTCTAATGTATGGAATTACGGCGATATAAGAAAATATCTAGGCGGCGCTTTTTTAAAATTCGCAGGCCTGCTGATAAACGCCTTTTGCGACGAACTTTTCGTGGTAAGCCGGTGGCTGGGCGATATATGCGCGGAAAAGGTGGCGGTAAAAAGAAAAAAGATATACGAAACAAAGAACGGTGTATATATTCCCTATTTCGATCCGCCTGCCGATTTTCCGCGGGACCCATACCGTTTGGTCTATACCAGTGTTCCGGCCCGCGGGCTTGATATACTTCTGGATATCTTCCCGGAAATAAAAAAGCGCGTACCGGAAGCTACTTTGCACGTCTATTGCGGCTGGGACCTCGGAATGCTGAAAGACGAGGACAAAAAACTTGCCCAAGAGCTGTACGATAAAACAGCCCAGCCGGGCGTGGTAAGGGAAGGTACAAAGAAGCATTCCGATCTAGCTAAAGAGCTGCAAAGATCGAGCTTAATGTTGTATCCGAGCCATCCCGTGCCCAGGGCTGGATTCTTTGCGGAAACCTCATGCATAGCTGCTTTGGAAGCCCAGGCAGCAGGATGCCCGGTGATAGCGGCAAAAAGAGGAGCTCTCCCCGAAAGTATTCTGGACGGAAAAACAGGCGTACTTATAGACGGGGATCCGTACAGCGCGGAATTCAAAGTAAAATTCGTTGAAGAAACGGTAAAACTGCTGAAAGACCAAGCCCGTCTTAATTCAATGAGATCTGCCGCCGAAAAGTTCATCAGAGAAAATTACACGTGGGATATAATAGCAAAAGAATGGACGGAAAAGTTCGAAAGGATGCTCGCTTAAATGAAAAAGAGGCTTTTTGCCACCGGCATGGGCGGATGCGTCGGGCATTATCTCTACGATGAATTGAAAAAAAGGGACGATCTCGATCTTACATTCCTCATAAGGAGCCCGGAAAAACTCAAATACGACACTTCGAACATAAACATCATCCGGGACCAGTTCAAGAACATAAAAAAATACGGGAACATAATAAAAGAATCCGACTATGTGATACATTTGCTGGCGGACTGGGGAGGAGAAGAAGGTAATTTTCAGGAGACAATAGACCTCTTCGGATGCATAGATCCCCAAAAGACGGAAAAAATACTCTACTTTTCTACGGCCAGCATACTGGGCAAAAACAATATTCCGGCGAAAGAAGCACTCGGATGCGGAACTCCGTATATCCGCGGAAAATACAAAATGCACGAGGAACTGCTGAGAATGCCGCACTATTCAAGGACAGTGGTCCTCTACCCCACCTGGGTGCTCGGAGGGGACGAAAAACATCCTTATTCGCACGCAACCACGGCTATAAAACAAACCGTGAAATGGCTCGGACTTATCAAGCGTTTCAGCATAGACATAACTTTCCACTTTATGCACTCCAGGGACATAGCCCTTACGTCAGCTCATATATTGAACAGCGATATCAGGAGCGGAGAATTCGTGCTCGGCAATGCCGCAGTAACAGCCGATTATTTTATAAAAGCCGTGTGTAAAGAGACAGGGACAAAAGACAGCCGTTTCAAAATAAGGGTCCCCGTGGAATTGCTAAGAAAAACGGCCGCATTATTCGGAAAAAAACTGAACGATTGGGACAACTATTGCATTGACAACAGGAATACGGTCTACAATGTGACAAATCCGGCCACTTTCGGGATAACTCCGGAATTCGACACTGCAGAAAAGGTTCTGAAAGAGATCTTTAGAAAAAATGCCTAAGATATCCGTAACATGTGTAACATATAATAGTTCCCAATTCATAAAAGCCTGCCTGGATTCTCTGGGCAGCCAGACTTTTAAGGATTTCGAAGTCATAATCACAGATAACGCTTCTTCCGACGGGACAGCGAACATGATATCGGAGATATATCCCGGATACAGATTGATAAGGAACAGGGAAAACGCGGGATATTGTGCGGCTCAGAACCAGGCGATAAGCGCGGCGGACGGAGAATACATATTCACTTTGAACCCGGATATAATACTGGACAGGGATTTCCTGTCTCATATGTGCTCTTGTGCCGAAGAGCATCCCGATGTGGGCTCAATAGCGCCTAAACTGCTCATGCTCAAGGACGGCGTAAAGACCAATACGATAGATTCACTCGGACATTCCATAGGCAAAAACCGCTATGTAAAGAACCTGGCTTCAGGAAAGCACGATTCCAACAAGTTCGAAAAGGAGGAATATATTTTCGGCGTGTCGGGAGCCGCGGCCTTCTACAGGAAAAAGATGCTGGAAAGCATAAAATACGAGAACGAATACCTTGATGAGGATTTTTTTCTCGGGTATGACGACGTTGACATTGACTGGAGAGCAAAGCTCAAGGGATGGAGAACGCTCTATCAGCCCAAAGCCGTCGCATGGCATATCAGGAGCGCATCGCTCAAAAAAACAGGCAGAATGTGGGCCTTTTACAATTACAGGAACAGATATCTGACGATATTAAAGAACGACAACATCGGCAGAATGATAAGAGACATCTTCAGCATATTGCTTTATGAAACTGGAATGCTGCTAACTATGATCCTTCAGGGACAGTTAATACCCGTAGCCGTCAGTGTTTTCAAGGTCGCGCCAAAGATACTGAAAAAAAGGATCAAGAACGGGGAGACGGCATACGCTTATTCTTTTTTCAAATGATCAACCGATCATGAGGAGAACAGATCATCGTATTTTTTAGTGTCCAAAGAGGTATCAACCGGTAGTTCCACGTCCAATTCTTTGATCGACCTCTTCCCTATCTCTTTTGACGGATCCAGTGCTTTAGCATATTCGTATACGGTCTTGCGCTTGCCCCCCACATGGAAAGCGCCTTTAACATCTTTTTTTATTAGATCCGCTATCTTTTTTGCCATGACAGTCACGCCCTCGCGGGAAGTCCATTGGTCCGTGAACGCCGCTTCATAAGGGAAGACGTCCGGGCCAAAAGTGGTCCTGATAATAAGGCTGTTCTCATAAAGGCGCGCGGCACATTCACCACCGAGCTTTGACCAAGCATATTTATTAACGGGGAAAACCGGATCGTCTTCTTTATACATGCCTTTTTTCCCGTCGAATACATAATCGGTGGATATATACACCAGTTTCAAACCGTGCTTCAAACAAAGCTTAACTATATTGGCTGTTCCGACGATGTTTATATCGATCAACTTTTCCGGGTTCTGTTCGGCACGAGGAACAAATGTATATGCAGCGCAATGGACTATCGTATCGATCTTGCGAGAAGAAAGGAAGTCTTCCATCTGAGAAATATTCGTTACGTCAAAATCCTCTATATCAACGAATATCCCGTCAGGAAAATGAGCCCTTAAATTCCTGGCAAGAAGCCCCTTGCCTCCGGTAAAAAGTTTTTTTCCGGTCGTCATATCAAACCTTCCCGAAAACGAAATTGTCGCTGTCTTTGCGATCCGACCATTCTTTCAGCGTGCAACCGTTCCTGTCCTTGTCCGTGATAAGAGCCCCTTTTGCCATCCCATCAAATATCGCTTTAAGTTCCGGGTCGCACAAAGACCAGTCTATATCCTTGGCAAGCGGGGATATCCCGGCCTCGCATTTTGGGCTCCAGTCACCGGAACAATAGTATTCTATCTGTGAATCCTCCGGAAAGAAATTCCCGTGAGCGAACCCCACAGGGACCCAGATCCATTCGCCAAAATCGCTTTCCGTATCTGCTGGCATATCGTATGCAATGATCTTCCCGAAAGTCTTCGATCCCTTCCTGATATCCATCACCATGTCCACCATCCTGCCGCGCAGGGTCCTGATAAGCTTCCCCATATAAGGGTTCCATTGAAAGTGGAGCCCGCGTATGACCCCTTTTTTTGAGTAGCTTTCGTTGCTCTGTATGAACTCAACATTCTTAAAAATATTAAGTTTCTGAAAATCGCTCTTGCGGAAGGTTTCGGTAAAATATCCGCGATGGTCTGAAAACCTGGCATACTTTATAACCTTCACGTCTTCTATGGCAAGATTTTTTACTTCTAAAATCTTCATGCTACAATTATACCATTGCAATGACCGATATCAGCGTTGTCATACCCACTTACAACAGAAAAGACATCTTAATAAGGACGTTAAGAAGCCTTGCCGAACAAACATACCCGAAAGACAAATATGAGATCATAGTTGTTGATGACGGCTCTACCGAAAACATAAAAGAAGCTGTAGAAAATTTTGCTGGCCCTCCGCAAGATCTGCCTAAAATATCCTATTTGCGCCAGGACCCATCCAAAAAAGGACCGGCCGCGGCCAACAACCTCGGCATCAAAGCCGCGAGAGGCAAGTATATCCTGCTCATGAACAATGATGTAATAGCAGACAGCCATCTTATAGAGGAACATATGAGGGGCCATGTTAATGATTCGCATGCTAAGCATCAACAAAGCACAGGGAAAGATATCATCGTCCAGGGCCGCGTTATCAACACATCCAGCATGGAAGAACTCGGCAAAAAGCATAAAGGCTATTCGGGAGGATACAGCAACTTTTCGTTCGGCTATTTCACGACCTGGAACTGCTCCATAAGCAGGGACATACTTATAAAAGCAGGGCTTTTCGACGAGGATTTCAGGAATTTGTGCTGGGAAGATGTGGAGCTTGGCTACCGCCTCAGAAAAATGGGGATAAAGCAAAAGAACAATCCCGCGGCATTCGGATATCATTTCCGGCATGATTTCCACGTCAAAGACATCAACTGGGTAAAGGACAAATCGCTCAAAATGGGTGCGAACGCCGTTATGTATTACAAAAAACAGCCCTGTTTGGAAGTCAAGATATCCACCGAGAACTTTTGGCTGCCTATGGCGATACACAGCATCATCTCTCTGCCGGTCAAGCTCATAGGAGGAAAGAACATATTGAGATTCATGGAAAGACTTGAACAAAAAGGACGGCTTCGCCTGCTGGGGTTCATGGTGGGGCTTGCCGGAAAATATTGGTTCTGGACCGGAATAAAACAGGCAAAAAGAACAAAATGAAGCTATCCGTATGCATTGTCAGCTGGAACACCAAAGAACTGCTAAAAAAATGCCTTTCGTCCGTCTACCGGCACCCTCCGGGCTGCGAGTTCGAGGTGCTTGTCGCGGACAATAATTCCTCCGACGGCACGGCCGACATGGTCGAAAAAGATTTCCCGAAGGTCAGACTTACCAAGAACAAAGAAAATCTTGGTTTTGCAGCGGCCAATAATATCGAATTTAAACAGGCCAAAGGCGATTATCTGCTCATACTAAACCCTGATACCGAAGTCTTTAGCGGCTCAATAGATACACTGGTCAAATTCCTCGACAACAACAAAGAAACAGGCGTGGTCGCTCCAAAACTTGTCAATTCCGACGGAACGCTCCAGCGCTCATGTATGGGTTTCCCTACCCTGGGGGCGATGGTCATGCGGCAGCTTTTTCTGGAAGCTCTTATACCTTTTAATCCTTACACCAAGAAATACCTGATGACCGATTTTAAACATGATGTCACAAGAGAAGTTGATCAGCCAATGGGAGCATGCCTTCTCACAAGAAAGGCGATAATAGACAAGATCGGCCCTTTTGACGGGAATTATTATATGTTCTTTGATGAGGTGGACCTGTGTTTCCAAATAAAAAAAGCTGGATGGAAGATATTTTTCACGCCCGGATCAACGGTAATGCATCACGGAGGCACAGCAGTAAGAAAATGGTCGCCGTTGCGCCTGAGCAAGATTTGGACAAGCAGCAGGAATTATTATTTCAAGAAGCACTATGGGAACTTTGTCCTTTTTGCGCTTTATCTGGCGGATGCACTGAAAACCTTATTGATCTTTGCCGTTATATACCTGCTGTACAGGCTGTTAAAATATTTGGTCAGATGATCAGCCGCGGGAGCTCCGCGAAAAATTCTTATAAACGATTAAAACAGAACAAAAGCCCAGTAATCCGACCGATATCCACTGTGACGGAGAAAAATATCCCCAATGTAATATGTTATATCTGAAAAATTCTATAATGAAGCGGTACAAGCTATAGAGGATGACTCCCCACACAAAAACCTGCCCGTTATACCGTTTTTTGTCCCTGATAATAAGCAAAGCCACAAAAATGCCAAGGCCTGCAAGAGAAGAATAGATCTGTGTAGGATGGACAAAGCCTTGAGATTCAGGAAAATGCATTGCCCACGGCAGATGACATTCAACCCCATAGCAGCAGCCCCTCAAAAAACATCCTATCCTACCTATCGAATAACCTATTGCAACTGACGGAGAGGCAAGATCAAGGATATTCATTACGTCCATCTTCCTGACCCTGGCCCAGATAAAAAGAGCTATCATCGCGAATATGAGCCCGCCGTAAAACACCATGCCGCCTTCCCAGAAAGCAAGTACGCTCCAGATATTATCCCTGTAATAATCCCAGAACCCTATTACGTAAAATATCCTTGAGCCCAATATGGCGGAGATAAGTACATACATGGCGCCGTCCATAACATCTTCCGGACTGAGCCCCTCTCTTTGGCACCGCAGCATTGCAACGGCTATCCCAACCACAAATGCAACGGCCACCATGAATCCCCAGGAATAAAGCGAAAATCCTCCGATATGGAATAACACTGGGTACATTAACAACCTCGCTTCTTTGAACACAGGACTGTATCGATTATCAACATGGCCACTCCCAAGTTTATCATGACATCCGCAGTGTTGAACACGGAAAAAAACTTAAGATCAAAGAAATCCACCACATGGCCCCTGAATATCCGGTCCAACAGGTTGCCGGCCGCGCCTCCGACAATAAAAGCAAATGCAGTTTGCATAAGAAAAGGAGCATTTTTCCTTGAATAAAGATACGCCAGCATGACCGTTATAAAAGCTGCACTCAAAAAAACAAAAAAAAGATTCGCTCCTTTGAACATGCTGAACGCGGCCCCGGTATTTACAATATATGTGATCCCGAAAAAACCGCCTATCAAAGGCATCGTCTGGCCAAGCGACATATTGGAAACTATAGCGTATTTTGTGATTTGATCCAGAAATATCAAAAGAACAAATATCAGAGAGAACGTCCGGTATTTAACGATATTGAGTCTCAATATCTTATCCTGTGCTTAGTGGAAGCGTTAACAAAATCCAGCAGATCGGCTATGAATCCGCCGATAACCGGGACCTGTATAAAGTTCCTCAGTACTGCTATGGAAGCATATAGGACTATAGCGAATATTACAGTCATGCCTATCGCGGTCCCTACCCCCCTGAAAAGACCGGCTAGAAAATTGAACCAGAAGAACCTCCATGGTTTTGATATAAGTTCCACATAGCTCCCGAAATTCGCCCTTTCCAGGTGGGCAGCTACTTTATCAACGTTATCCTTTATGTCCATTCTATTCTCCTTCACTTCTCCACATTAACAATGGGGAGATACAGAGGGGGTTAATACCTGTAATGATCCGCTTTATAAGGACCTTCCGGAGGCACCCCGATGTAATCAGCCTGCTCCTTGCTCATTTTTGTCAGCTTTACACCTATCTTATCCAGATGCAGCCGCGCAACCTCCTCGTCCAGATATTTTGGCAGCCTGTAAACCTTTGCCTCGTATTTGTCCTTGTTTTTCCAGAGGTCGATCTGCGCGAGCACCTGGTTGGTGAAAGAATTAGACATAACGAACGAAGGATGTCCGGTGGCGCATCCGAGATTTACCAGGCGGCCCTCCGCAAGCAAGTATATCTGTTTTCCGTCGGGAAAAACGTATTTATCTACCTGGGGCTTAATATTTATATGTTTAATTCCTGCATAGTTTTGAAGGGCTGATACCTGTATCTCATTGTCAAAATGGCCTATATTGCAAACTATCGCCTGATCTTTCATCTTTGACATATGTTCTATGGTGATCACATCCCTGTTCCCCGTGGCGGTGACATATATATCCCCCACTCCCAAAGTATCTTCAACTGTCGAAACTTCGTATCCTTCCATAGCTGCCTGCAGGGCGCAGATCGGGTCTATCTCAGTCACTATCACGCGCGCGCCGAAACCGCGAAGCGATTGGGCCGACCCTTTTCCTACGTCACCGTATCCGCACACCACCGCGACCTTTCCGGCCACCATGACGTCCATAGCCCTTTTCAGTCCGAGATCGGAAGAGCACACGTCTGAACTCCAGTCACGGCTACATCTCGTA
>CALFCX010000130.1 GCA_937950635.1 uncultured bacterium | reverse complement strand
ATGGTCCTTTCGTAAAGGTTAAGGAACCCGTTCAGAAGTATCCCGTTGTCGAACGCGGATATCAGTTCCTGTTCGCTGCGGAACGGGTCGTCTTTGCCTCTGCCGCGCGTATAGAACCTGGAAAGAACTCCTCCGCAGTCCTCGAACCCCCTGGCTATTATCCAGTCGCCCGACTTTCTCGCGCTTGTCAGAAGAGAATCTGTTTCTTCGCCTACCGGCTCGGATTCAGCCAAATAGGTCATTGCCGTCATCCAGTAACCCATTATTTCCGGGTATATATACGCGTAGCGGGCATTTTCCGGATCGTACCAGCTGAAAACCGCACCGGTTATCGGTGTCTGTATACCGGAAGACATGAGCCATTCCCTGACGGCCGAAAATGCGGTGCCCGTACGCTCTTGTTTTATAGCCGGTTTGGAACTTTTCAGTGCGGCGACTAAAGCGGAACTGTTTCTTTGAGGCGCAGGCTGCTCTGGTTTGGCATCGTCCATATCACGGCCGAACCTCTGGTACAGCGTGTCAAGTATCCTTTGTGATGCCTGTCCGTCCCCGAACGGGGTATTTGTTCCGGACATTTTTCTGTAAAGCACCCGGTCCCTGAGAAGAAGCTCGGCTGATTCCACCAGGGCATCTTCTGAAGTCCCGACGATCTTTGCGTTCATGCACTCAACCGCTTCCGGCCTTTCGGTGGTTTCCCTCATGACAAGCACGGGTTTCCCGAGCGCCGGAGCCTCTTCCTGTATGCCGCCAGAATCGGTCATTATGAAGCGGGCTCTCCTCATCAAATGTACGAAAGACAGATAATCAAGAGGCTCTATCAGACGGATGTTATCTATTCCGGACAAAGTCCCTTCAATTATCTCTCTTACGAGCGGATTCTTGTGCATCGGCCAGACGACCAGGACGTCGCCGTTCCTCTCGGCAAGTTTCTTTACGGCTGCACAGATATGTCTCAGAGGATCCCCGATATTCTCTCTCCTGTGCGAGGTGACCAAAAGAAGATGTTTTTCTTTCGGCAGCTCTTGTAATATTTCCGGAGTATCAGGGCTCATTGAGGCGATCCGCAGGGCGTCTATGACCGTGTTGCCGGTGCAGACTATATCGGATATGGGTATATTCTCTCTTAACAGGTTCTGAACGGCGGCGGTGGTAGGAGCGAAGTGCACATCCGCCACGTGCGCTATGATCCTTCTGTTGTTCTCTTCGGGGAAAGGAGCAAAATTACCGTAAGCCCTGAGCCCGGCCTCTACATGGGCGACCGGCAGATTGTGGCACGATGCGGCCAGCGCCGCCGCCATGGCTGTGGTGGTATCCCCGTGCACTACCAGCACGTCCGTAGGGATGCTCTTTAATACACTGCCGATCCCGTCCACGATCCTCGATGTGAGCTGGCACAGATCGACCCCTTTTTTAAAAGCCAGGAGCGAATAATCGGGAGTAAGTCCGAATATCCCAAGGGCCTGCTGTAGCATTTCTTTGTGCTGGCCGGTTGAGATCACGGTGCTTTCAAATCTTGCTTTGTCGGCCCTTGCGCCCAGTATTACGGGCGCCAGTTTTATGGCCTCGGGTCTTGTTCCCATGACGAACATGGTCCGTACCGGTCTGGAGAGAGCGGGGTTTGTCACAGGTACTCTCGGTGTTACTCTTGTCCTCATTTTGTTTTTCGAGATCTCCTAATATTATCTTCCAGCACAATCTATATTCTTATCGGCAAATATCGCCTTTGATTTCACCGGATATTTCGCGGGCGGCGCGTGCTAAAATAAGGCCATGAAAACGTTTTCGCTCAACGGAAAATGGGAATATGCCGTTGACCCCAAAGATGCCGGCGAAAAACTAGGCTATTTTGGTCCCCACGCCAGATTTAAGAGCGGAAACACCATGAATATCCCTTCCAATTGGCAGGTCGCGGGCCTCGATGATTACAGCGGGACTGTATGGTTCAAAAAAGAATTTGACGGTCCGGTACTTAAAGATGATGAAGATGTCATTCTCCGTTTCTCCGGGGTCGATTATTTTGCCAAAGTCTGGCTCAACGGGCGGTATCTCGGCGAGCATGAGGGTTATTTCCAGCCTTTTGAATTTGATGTCACGGAACATTTGCAGGCAAAGAACTGTCTAATAGTAAAAGTTTCTTCACCTGCCGAGCCGGCGGGAAAGAACGCGTGGCCGCACCGCAAAAGACTGATCAAGGGCGTGTTCGGCCATCATGACGTAAGGCCCGGGGCATGGCACGAAAAATTGGGACAGACAAAAGGGACCGGCGGCATATGGAACGACGTGGAGATCATAGTCTGCAAAAAAATAAGGTTGTCAGGCATGAAAATAAGCCCGAAGATAAAAGAGGATCACAGCGTTGCGGAGTTGGACATGGAGTTGTTCGCTGAGAATACGATGTCCTCTGCAAAAAAGACGCTGGTTGTTGTCGAAATAACCGGGCCTGACGGAAAAATCGCGGACATGTTCAGGTCGGGTCTTGAGCTCAGGCCCGGGATAAATGTATTCGATGTCAAGGCAAAGCTTCAAAACCCTCTTTTGTGGTGGCCCAGAGAGCTCGGCCGCCAGGATATGTATCTTGCCAAGGCGAGCCTTTTTGACGAAGCAAGCGGCGAGCCGCTTTCCGTGTCGGAAAGCAGATTCGGCGTGCGCGACATAAGGATAGGGGAGAACAAAGCCTGGATCATCAACGGCAAAAGATTGTTCGTTCGGGGCTCTAATATAATCCCCGAGGAATACCTTTCAACTTATACGGTTGACAGAATAAAGAAGGATGTGGAGATCATAAAAGAATCAAACTGCAACGCCGTAAGAGTGCATGCCCATGTTAACAGGAAAGAACTTTATGACGCTCTGGACGAAGCGGGCATAATGGTTTGGCAGGACTTCGCCCTGCAGTGGGAATATGTCGATGCTCCGGAGTTCATCGCCGAGGCCGTAAGGCAGATAAGGGATATGGTGAACCTTTTGCACAACAACCCGTCGATCGTTGTCTGGTGCTGTCACAACGAGCCTGTTGCCAGGGCCAAAGAACTGGATGACGAGCTTTTTGAAGCCGTTTCCCGGGAAGATTCGACCAGGGTTATATTCAAATCATCGGATTTTAACGAGCATCCTTATCCGGGGTGGTTCTGGGGCCATTACAGATATTTTCTTTCGCTTGTGGGCAAGCCTTTCCCGTCCGAATTCGGCGCGCAGGCGCTCCCGTGCGAGGTCGCGCTTAAGAAAATGTTCTCCAAGAAAGATCTCTGGCCGCCCAATTGGACCGAGTGGGCTTATAGGGATTTTGTTTATGAGCAGACCTTCCATATCGCGGGCGTGAAAATGGGGAAGTCCCTCACAGAATTCGTTAAGAACAGCCAGGGCTATCAGAGCGATCTGATCAAATTCGCCGTTGAAACGTACCGCCAGCATAAGTGGGACCAGATAACCGGGATATTCCATTTTATGCTCCTTGAACCATGGCCGGCGGTATCCTATTCGGTCACCGATTATTTCAGGAACCGGAAAAAAGGGTTCTATACCCTTAAAAAAAGCTTCCAGCCGGTAGCGGTGCTTGCTTCGCTGCAGCGAAGGACTTACGGTCTAGGGCGAAAAATAGAAGGGCAGTTCTGGATAGTGAACGATTATCACCGGTCATATCCAGATGCAAAAATAGTATTCTCTTTAAGAAGAAAAAACAAGCTTTTGCATAAGTTCCGTCCGGTGCAACTAGATATAGAAGAGGACGGTTGCAAGGAGTTCACAAATAAGGTATATTCATATACAAAAGGGCTTGAGATCCCGTCCGATCTGAGGACCGGCCCTGCAGAACTGTTTGCGGAAGTATTCGACAGCAAAGGCAAGTTAGTTTCTTCAAATTCTGAAGAAATAGATCTGACAAAAATCCCAAAAGGGACCGAGCTGTTCAACGCAGAGTTTTTGTGGGAGTAATTTTGTGAAAAAAGGCCTCTGGCAAGAGATAAAAAAGTATCGCATAGCGTATTATTTTGTCCTTCCTACGTTCCTTGCGATGATGACGCTTCACATCTTCCCTGTTTTTCAGGCTTTTTACATGGCGTTCCTAAAGCTCAATCAGTTCACTATAAGCCAGTACCTCATGGCACCGTTCGTAGGGTTTGACAATTTTTACCAGATACTTTTCAATGCCGACAGTCCCATACGCATAGGGCTTTTTGAGTCGGTCCGGAACACAGTTATATATACCATCGTTGTCACCATCGGTACTACGGCCTTCGGCATGATCGTGGCCCTTATGGTCAACCGTAAATTCCGCGGCAAGAACATTGCAAGAGCTCTCTTTCTATTTCCGTGGGTGGTCCCTACCTATGTGACCGGTCTTCTGTGGGGGTTCATGTGGCAGAAAGAGATCGGCGTCATAAATCTGGTACTCGTAGACTGGCTGAAGCTTCTGCCTTCCAAGCCTTTCTGGCTTCTTGGCCCCAATACAATGTGGGCGATAATAATCCCTACGGTATGGCGCTACTGGCCTCTTTCAATGCTCATGTTGCTGGCCGGCATGCAGTCAATACCGGATGAGCTTTACGAAGCCGCCGAGATAGACGGCGCTTCCGGCTGGAGAAAGTTCTGGTCTATAACGTTCCCTATGCTCAAACCAGTGTGGGCCATACTTCTACTTTTCGGGCTGATCTACAATACATATTCTTTCAACATAGTAATAATGATGTTCGGTTTCGGTGCGGGATATCCGGGCGAATGGGGAGATCTGATGATGACCAATATCTTCAGGAATACCTTCCAGCAGTGGGCTTTCGGCGTCGGCGCCGCGGCTTCGGTCCTGCTGCTAATAGTGATGGTGGTAATAGTCAATTTCTGGTTCAGGTTCTACCAAAAAGCGGAAGAAATGAGAGAATAGGATGCGCCTTACTTATTACATGCAGCAGCGCCTGATGAAACGCGCCATAGATGTGGTGATGGTCGCTCTTCTTGTCATCACCCTTTTTCCGATATTCTGGATGGTGTTTTCTTCTTTCAAAAGCAATACAGAGATACTGCTCGGAAAGATACCTTTCGGCAAAGCCGGGAACGACGTTATGTTCATAGATGCCCGCGGCCGGGCTCTTTTCGCGTTCACTTCCGACGGAGGGCTTAACAAATTCGATATTGATACCGGAAAGCTGCTCAAGCATGATTCCGTAAAATCCCTGGCCACCAGTTTTGCGGCCGATGACCACAATGTCTGGGTAGGGACTTCAGACAAGGGCCTTGTACAGGTCTCTCTTGATGATTTTTCAAAAAAACGAGGATTCTCTCACGGTATAGAAGGCTTTGATATAAACAAGGTCGTATCGACCTCGCTTGCCGATGACGGAAAATATGTTTGGCTTGCTTTCCAGCAAAAGAACATCGAAACACTGCTGAAATTCGACAAGGAGAAAATGTCGTTTGTCGGCGAAGTCCCTTTTGCCAGCGCTCTTTCCCCTTCGCAGGCCACATCGCTTTTGAGGGATGGGGGCCTATTGTGGATCGGCACCAACAAAGGGCTGGTGGCCCTCAACGCCGAGACCGGCAAAGTTTTTAAGACATTCGGACTGGGTTCTATGGGGCTCCCTCCGGTGGACATCAGAGGGCTTGTTAAGCATGGCGGGAATCTTTTCTTTGCCACCGCCAGAGGGGCATATGAATTCTCCCCGGCTGCCGGAACGATAAAACGCTCTTTCGGGATTGACGAAGGCCTGTTGTCCGAACGGGTGAACGGTGTGAGCTTTGCCGGGAATAAGATGTTCGTTGCGACCAATGCCGGGATCTCGGCGGTGGACCTTGAGAACGGGAGTGTGACCAATTTTGAAGCTGTTTTTACGCCTGTTGCCGGTTCCGGGGACAAAAAAAGTCTGGTCCGTGCCGATGTTTTCGGGGTTGCCGAAAGGTCCGGCAAATTGTTCGCGGGGGCTTCTTCCGGGCGTATAAGCCTGATAGATCTTGGGAACGATACTGTGGAAAAGGCCTATCTTGCCAAAGACGGACATACTGTCGTGCGCTGGAGGAACTATATCGACCTCTGGAAGAACATCAATTTCGGACTGTATCTTAAGAACTCTCTCATCATCTGCGGCATAACGATGGTGCTGGCGATGATATTCGCCACTCTCGCGGCGTACGCGCTTGCCAGGTTCAATTTTCCCGGGAGCAATTTTTTCAGCATAGGCGTCCTGGCGACCCAGATGATCCCTTCCATAATGTATCTGATACCTCTTTATATAATGTTCACCAAGTTCACCATGCTTACCGGGGTTCCCATGAAAGGAACGTATTTCGGCATGATCCTTGTTTACAGCGCGTTCTTCATTCCTTTTTCCATATGGATATTAAGGGGTTTCTTTGCGGCCATCCCTGTAGAGCTTGAAGAAGCCGCCAGGATAGACGGTTGCAGCCCTTTTCAGGTGTTCTGGTATATAGTGCTTCCTCTGGCGGTGCCGGGGATAATAGCCACGGGGATATACGTGTTCCTGACAGCGTGGGATGAGCTAATGTTCGCGTGGGTGCTTACCAACGCCGATACGATGACGATCCCCGTCGGCATAAGGCTGTTCGTGGGCAATTACCAGAACAGGTTCGACCTTATGATGGCGGCCGCGACCGTTGCCACCATCCCTGTAATGATATTGTTCTTCATGCTTCAGAAACACATAGTAAAGGGTTTGACGGCCGGGGCCGTAAAAGGGTAAGTATAAAAAAAGAAAGAAGGAGTTAACGGGCCATGATAAAGAAGTTCCTCGCGGTATTGTCCCTTATGGTCGTTCTTGTTCCCGGATCGGTCTTTGGTTCCAGCGAAAAGATCCAGGCCGCCAATAAGCAGGGGATATATTTCGGTATATTCAGGGAAGGGGCTCCTGCGAACATAGGGCTTGTGAAGAATATAGAGAAAAAGGTAGGAGCGAAGATCCCCATCGTGATGTGGTACCAGGATTACAGTTCGCTCTTTAATCCCGACCTGTGCAACAAGGTTGTCGCCAACGGCGCCATCCCCCACATAGTTTGGGAGCCGTGGCTGTGGAAGGACAAAGAGAAGATAAAGCTCGACAATATAAATGCGGGGGAATGGGACGCTCATATACGCGAATGGGCCCAGGATATAAAAGCGTGGGGCAAACCGGTTTTTATAAGATGGGGTCATGAGTTCAATATCGAAGGATATCCGTGGTGCATAGTCAATAACAACAGGGACCCAAAGAAATATGTCGCCGCTTTCAGAAGAGTGCGCAATATATTCAAGAAAGAAGGAGCGGATAACGCGATATTCGTATGGTGTCCCATGAATGATTCCTGGCCTAAAGAAAGCTGGAACGATATGCATCTGGCCTATCCCGGGGATGAATACGTGGATTGGATAGGGCTTGACGGTTATAACTGGGGAACTACTCAGGATTGGAGCTCATGGCAGAGCTTTAAGGACCTGTTCCGCGATACCGCGAGACAG
Organism: uncultured bacterium; assembly: GCA_937950635.1. Taxonomy (GTDB): domain Bacteria; phylum Margulisbacteria; class WOR-1; order JAKLHX01; family JAKLHX01; genus CALFCX01. The sequence goes on along the minus strand of CALFCX010000130.1, from coordinate 10,158 downwards.
ATGTGGAAAAAATATCCCACAAAACCGGTAATGATAGCGGAAACAGGTTGTTCGGAAAAAGGCGGTGACAAGGCAAAGTGGATAGCGGATATGTTGCAGGACCTTAAGAGAATGCCGTATGTCAAAGCCGTCCATTGGTTCGACGAAAAAAAAGAGGCTGACTGGCGCATAGAGACAAATGCCCAGACCCTTGCTGCCTTCAAAAAAATAATAAGCGATCCGTATTTCATATCCTCGTCGGCTTCTCTAGCCGATAAAATGTCCGGGCCTACCCTGAAGATCGCTAAAAAGATGGCATCGGCAAGAATGGCCGTCAACTCCTTAAAGATAGACGGGAGCCTTTCGGACTGGGCCGATTCCAAACCGCTTATACTCAATCAGGAATCTCAGCTGCAGGAAGGTTTTGCCCTGTGGAAAGGGCCCAATGACCTGAGCGGCAAAGTTTTCGTGAAATGGGACAAAACGAACCTTTACATAGCTACTGATGTTAACGATAATGTCCCGCTCAAGAACGCGAAGACAAAGAACAACATATGGAACGGCGACGCGATAGAAATGACCATCGGGCTCAATCCTTCCGCCGACCCTGACAGGGACTCTTTTGTCAAAGGCGACAAACAGATAGGGTTCGGAATAGGCAACGGGGCCGGCGTCAAGCCGTCCGTATGGGACTGGACCTCGGCAAAAACACCTGAAGGATCTCAGATAGCGGTAAAGAAAAGGACCGGCGGTTATATACTGGAAGCCAAGATCCCCTGGGCATCCATGGGGGCGTTCATGCCTTCGTCAGGCGACAGATTGGGATTTGACTGCGCCATCGACGACTCCGACGACAGCGGCCGCACCAAGCAGCTGGTCTGGAACGGGGATTACATGTTCTACAAGGATCCCGGTGTCTGGGGCGTGCTGGAACTGACCAAATAGCTCTTAAAATATGTAAGGGCCCCGATCCAATCGGGGCCCTTTATATTTCCGTTGTTTTTTTAAATTGTGTGAAATCCTGAAAAAATCCTTCCGATAACTATTTAGCAGAGTTGACCTTTAAGAGATAAGAGTGGTATATTTCTCACAAAAGGAGGTGAAGAGATGAAAAAGTATATCTTTGCGGCGGTAATGACAATGATCATCGCGACGGTTTCATTTGCTCAGATCGGCACCAAGATGGTCGATAACTTCGAAAGAAATCAGAGCCTCAAAAGCCCAGAGTGGTGGCATTTTGACAATGTGACCGTTTCTGTAGTGAAGAACCCGATATCAAGGCCCGGGGACAGGACGGCTGCTTTGGCCGGTAAATATTCGCTTAATGTGAAAGGCAATGCAAAGAACTGGTACTGCGGAGGCATAGGGACCTATCTGGGTACCGATGCCAGCGGCTACAACGGCATAGAGATGCTTGTTTACGGATATGGTCCTGACAGCGGGACGATAAAGATGGAATTGTATGATGACGATAAAGGCGCATGGAACACCGTATACGATAAGGAGTGGAAACCTGTTAAGGACGACCTTTGGGCTTTTGAGCTTAAGGTTGACTGGCGCGGCTGGAAAAGAGTTTTTGTCCCGTTCTCCAATTTTGCTCTTACGAACCCGAAAAGAGGCGACGGGGTCATGAACTTCGACCAGAACAAGGGGTCCGGCGGTCTTTTACAGATGCAGATGATCTTTTTAGCGACATCTGAAGACGGCGAGACCAATGTTAATCTGAGCAACATAAAGCTGGCTACAAGAGAATCCGACGAAGAATAGGGGTCCTATGGATACAAGAGCCGGAAAAAGATTATTTTTTTCCGTAGTCGCGGCATTAATATTAGCGTGGGCCGGGGCCGCTTTCGGAGCGTCCGCGGCGGTAGATGCTAATGCTACGGTGACGGTAAGCGAGGTCTTTTCTCTGGCTCTTGATTCATCTTCCGTTGATTTCGGCTCGGTCAGGCAGGGGGACTGGAAAGAAGTGTCCGGCTCGTTGGGTTATGCCAACGCCGCGATCTGCAGGTCCAACACCGGCCGTCCCTGGGAACTTTCGATAAAAGCCACGGGGCCTCTTGCGTCCGATTCGGGCACCATACCTTTGGAAAACCTAAAATGGATGAGCACCTATGCCGGAAGCAAGAACGATCCCTATGCTGATTACAGTGAAGGGCTGGTCAATCCGCCGGCCGCCGGGTATGTGAATTTTTCGCTGACGGATGCCGCGGTTTTCAGGTCTTCGGCGGCTTCTATCACCGATCATAATACTCTTCCCAACGGTGCCGAGATCCAGTTCAAGTACGCGATATCCATTCCCGATACGATAAGATTGACGCCCGGGAATTATACGACCACGGTCGTTTATACCCTGACGGAATAGAACTACAAAATCCATTCTTTTGGATTTTGTAGTTTTGAAAAATAATAGGAGGATCATAATATGAGAAAGGTTGTTTTTGCGCTTGCCGTATTGATTCTGTCCGGGAGCATCTGTGCCGCGGCTCAATCCACCGACCAGCAGGCCACTTTTACGGTATCAGTGGCTTCGGTGTTCGAGCTTAGCATAGACCAGGGATTCATAGATTTTGGCAGGATGAACCCCGGAGAAACAAAATGGAACATGCCGCCGGCGGGGATAATGATACAGGCCAAGACCAACTGCGGCAACCCTTGGTATCTGAAGATAAGCAATGATTCTCCTTTTTCTTCGAGCTCCAACGTTATTTCCAATTCACACTTTTCATGGTACGGGTGGACCAACGGCGCGGGCAAATGGTACGGTACCGGAGAGAACACGATGTCGCTTACGCCTGCTCTGGTCTATTCTTCGGGGGCCGGAGAAGAGAATAACATGCCCGGCGGGACCGTGAACTATATGAAATTCCGTTTGAAGGTCCCGGAAAATCAGGCTCCTGGGAATTATACCACGGTAGTTAAGTTCACGATGACCGAATGAGCCGTTCAGGAAAGGTAAATGTTATGCTAGACCCGAAAAAGATCAAGATCGTTTGCCTGGCACTTGTTTTTGCGATACTGTCGGCAAACTGCATGAGTGCGATCACTATAGAGATCGATCCCGCCGGAAGGAATGTGATCACTTTCGGACAGATGAGCCCGGGCGACTGGAAGGAGCTGCCGGAAAGCGGTTACTGGCATGCCATGGTCGTAAAGAATTCGGTCGCTTCCCAGTGGGAGGTCAGTGTGAGTTGTGACGGAGTGCTGAGGAACGGGGCTTTTACCATACCAAGGGACAACTTTAAATGGATGGCCACGTATGCAGGGGCTAAGGACGCTCCTTACGACAGCTACAGCGACGGCCTTATATCGGTTTCTTACAGGTCTTTTTCTGAATCGGGCGAGACCCTTTTCCGTTCTGCCAATTCATCGGTGCTGTCCGCCGGAGGGCATCTTACCACTCCTAACGGGGCGGAAATACAGCTTAAATATTTCATTTCTATCCCGGACAGCCAGCTGGCCGGGGATTACACAGCAAAGATCACCTATACGGTGACGCAATAAGGAGGGCCAAGGAGTTGAAAAGATTAATTGCTACAGCGTCTGCGATATTCGTATTGACCTCGGCCGCGTCAGCGTTTTCCCTGAACGTGGACCCGTCAAGCCTTTTTCTTTCCGCCGGTCAGGGCGAAAGTGTTTCCGGCCAGATAATCGTGGAGAACAAAGGCAACCAGGAAATAACCGTCCGGGCATATGCTGAGGACTGGACATTTCTGCCCGACCGCAGCAAATCCTTCAGGAAGCCTGGTTCCGTTCAAAACTCGTGCTCTAAGTGGATCACCGTACACCCCGATGAGTTCAAACTCGCGGCGGGAGAGGCCAAAAAAGTGAACTATACTTTGTCCGCCCCGCAGGACGCCATAGGCGGTTATTACAGCGTGATATTTTTTGAGACGCAGCAGAACGATCCCGACCTTTTGAAGACCGCTAACGTGATAATTGCCGGAAGGATAGGAACCATAGTATATTTTGACGCCAAGGGCAATTCCGAAAAGAAAATGTCCATAGAAAGCTTTAAAGTTTCAAAGTCGGTACCGGGCAAACCGATGTATTTCAAGCTCGGGGTCAAGAACGAGGGGAACAGCTATGTTGCGCCTTCGGGGAATATAGTGATAGTCGATGATCTTGCCAACCTGCAGGCGAGGATAGATATACAGAAAAAATATGTTCTTCAGGGAGAAAGCCTGGTGCTTCAGGAAAAATGGATAAGTACGCTTCCGGCCGGAGAATACGACGTCATAGCTACGCTTGATTATGGCGGTGAGGCCCCTGTATCCCTGAAAAGCCGCATAACAGTAGGTAAATGACCGTATTTTGAAGCGGTAAATAAGTGAGATGGCATGCTGAAAAAGGTTTTTTATATTTGTATCATCGCGGCTGTTACGGCGATCTTCGCCGCGTCGGTCGCTTTTGCTCTCGATAGCAATATCGAGCTGGGCCTCAATGCCAGCAAAAAATTCCATAACAACAGCAATATTTCAAGGGTCCTCAGCGCCAACCAGGATATCGCGATCGCAGAAATGAGCTCGGCGTCCGAATTTCAGATAACCGGCGTCGGGATCGGCAGCACTTACGTATATGTATGGTGGAGCGACGATTCTTACAGTGTTTTCAAAGTTTCCGTCAGGAATCAGGCCCCGCAAAAGATATCCGAGACCAGGGAGGCGGCCTTGAACAAGGGAAAGAACCTCAGGTTCGAGCTTTCCGGCTCTTCCTACGGCGGACAGTCGGACTCACAATATTCCTTCAACCGGTGGGCTTACGGAGGATTTTTCAGCGGGCTTAAGATATCTGGCGATACCCCTTTGGGCCAAACTAATTCGTACATTAATTACGAAGGGTATAATGCGAACCACGGTTTGACAAGGTTCTCTCTCAACTTCAAAGGGGATAACTATTACATCGACGCCGGCGACGGCACAATTTCTTTTTCTGAGACCACTCTTCCTTACTTGCATTATCAGGGGATCCAGCTCAAAAGGGATTTTTCGGACAGGCTGTCACTGACGCTTGTTTCCGGCGCGAGGGGGCAAGGATACTGGGGAAGGGATGCCTTGAGAGACACCCGCCCTATACAGAAGTTCACGGCAGTCCAGGCGACATATAAACCAGTAAAATGGCTTTCTCTTGATTTTAACGCTGTTACTTCTTCGACGGAAGGGGATTCTGTTAAGAACGACATAGTCGGGGTCGGAGCGAAATACAATCCCGTATACTGGTTTTCCCTGGCGGGCGAAGTCTCAAGAGGCATCGACAGCTCCGCCTGGAAGACAGAGGCTTCATATAACGACAGAGGGCTTTCCCTGAGAGGCGTTTATAAGAACATACCGGCCGACTTTGTCACTCCTTACGATTCGCTCAATTCCCGGGGAGTGGAGGGAGTGTTCCTTTACGGTTCTCACACGCCTTTCAGCTTCATGCGTTTGAACGCGCAGGCGAGCCGCTATAAGAACAAATATCTTCAATCCGCCGGGAGCGATACTTACAACAGCGATGTTTCAGGCAGCCTTGACCTGATCGTGAACAAGAACCTGACATTGACCTATGCTCCGTGGCAGAACGATCACAGAGGTTTCGACGGCGGGGGTTTGGGGCAGGGAGCTCTCGCTCAGGCCAACTATTCTTTTAAGTTTCTGGGCTTTTCAAATGTGTTTTTCAGATACCAGCCGAGCAAATTCACCAATTCGTCCACCAGCGAAACGGATTACATGAACGACAGGATCACTCTCGGCACTCGCCTGGGTCTTACCGAAGCCCTTTCTCTGGACCTTGAGAGCGAATGGAACTCAAGGAGCGTGATAGGCAGTTCGGTCACCCAGGACGGAAGGATGCTCAAGGCGATACTGAACTATAATTCTCGTATCGGCAAGACGCCCTTTTACAGCATGGTCCGCGCCAATTATTCCAACGGTACTGATGCAGGCTCTCCGGTGAGCGAATTATGGGCCGATGCGGAGCTTGCGTACAAACCTTCGGCGGACACCAAATTTTACATCAGAGGCAAAACCGCGGATTATACCGGGTCCAGCTCTAACACCGTGGACAGGACCGAAAAGCACATCACCTGCGGGTTCAATACGGCATTTGATTCAAGTCTTTCCTTTGCCGCTTACGGAAAAGCGGAAGGTTTTGTATTCGTCGATAAGAACGGAAACGGGGTCAGGGACCGGGGCGAAGAAGGAGTGTCGGGCGCGAAAATATTTGTTAAGGACAGAAATTTTGTTGTTTCCGACAAGGATGGCTGGTATTCCGTCAAATCCCTGCCTGCCGGCAAAGCTTCTGTTGGGATCGACATGACATCCGTGGATTCAAGGAACATTCTTACCACTCCGAGCCCGGCCGATACGGAGATAAGTTCCAACTCCGCAGCCAGGGTCGATTTCGGCATAAGGATGGTATCATCCCTTAAGGGCAGGGTGTTCGCCGACAAGAATGCTAACAGGGCCTTTGATCAGGGCGACAGGGCTATCCCGAATTTCCCTGTTTATATCGACGGAACAAAGTATGTCACGGATTTCGAGGGCAAGTTCTTTGTTCATGATATCGGGCCGGGCCGGCATACCGTGATCCTGGACCCGAAAGACCTGCCGGCAAAAATGCTTCCGCTCGTTCCGATAAACACATACGTCGATGTTGAGGAAGGCGTGACAACAGAGTTCAACATTCCGTTCAAGTTTTCCGGAACGGAAAAGATCAAAAAAACCGCTTCAAAGAGCAAGGCTAAGCGCCGCTAAGATCCCTGAACCGTGCTATAATATATACGTACCTGCAGATTCTTCCGCCTGTTGAGAAAGGATCGTGTTTTACTTCACATAGAGATCGCCGCAACCATGGATCCCGGGATCATGCATATTCCGAAGATGTAAATATTATGTGAAATTCCGTGGATTATCTGCCGATAATGAATTGTAGGATAATAAAACACATTCTATATTCGAAAGGCAGGTGTAAAAGTTGAGCGCCAAAAAAACAGAAATCAGGAACATACACAACAGAAAGGAGAGTGAAAAAAATATGAAAAAAGTTAGCGTTGTTTTGGCCTTGTTCTCTTTGATCCTTGTTTTCGCCGGAGCTTCGTTCGCGACAGGTACGGGAGATATCAATGTCGGTTTCCCCGGTTTTCAGATAGGGTATATGACCTCGGCTTGGCAGTTCCAGACATTCGAAGGAACTCCTCTGTTATTCAATCTTACGGTGAATAACTTAAAGACCGCCGACAGGACTAATGCCGTGGCGGCCGCGACCTTGAACGGTACCATCAATGTAACGAAGACTGCTGTGACCGGGAAAAATATAGCCATACTTAACCATGCTTCGGGATTCACTCTTTACCCGAATACGGCTTCATCGCCGTTCCCGTCGTTCTGGATAAAAGGATCGGCTACAAATCCGGGCACAGGTGCTGATGACCCTGACACGTATTTTACCGGGACCGATGCCGATAAGTTCTTCCAGCAGGGGTTGACCATACAAGCGCCTTATTACGATGTCGCGGATTATCAGTGGACAGTTTACGTTTTCGCGGATAAAGACCTTCTCACCCAGACTGCGGGCCCGGCCACAGGCAAGATAATTGACCCGAGGCTTGCTACTATGAGATGGTTCGCCTGGACAGATGATTCTAACGGCATAATGAAGAAGACTTTCGGGTACAAACCCGCAGGCTCTTCAACGGCTACGATGTTCAATATCCTGCCGCTTGTTGCTTCTTCGGCCACCGCCGCTCAGAAAAAAGCTTTCTTGATCGGCACTTCGGGCGTTTCTACACCGGAAATATCTCCTATATACGGAGCTGAATCACCGGGCGTTCCCGAGGCATCCATTCCTGCGGACGGGGTGATATACTACAATACCGACAGGAATTCTGCCACGGCTGATAACGGCAACGGGTTCCAGGTAACAAGCAGAAGCCAGATAGGTCTTGTTTACGCGGCTCCTTCGGGGCCTTTATCCCACAGGACCGAGAATCTGCACATACAGTTCATAGCTGTATGGCCCAATGCCCCTATAGGGGTAGCGACCGGCGCGAAATCCTGCGATATAAACCTGTATCAAAGGACTGCTCCGTAAGCTAAAGGAAAGGTTGTTTTGAGGGGGAGGGTAACACCTCCTCCTCTTAAAAAAATAACAGAATGGGAATCTTGACCAGGACAAATATAAAGCTTGCAGCGATCACGGCAGCGGTGATCATTACCGCGGGTGTTTCCTGTGCAGATCTCATGCTCCGTCAGCCTTCTCTAAAACTTACTCTTGACAAAGGACAAGTATTCCAGGGCGGAATAGTTTTAGAGAATTTGTCTGATAAGCCTCTTTCTGTAAAAGCCGAGCTTGTGGACGGCTTTGATAAGGACGGTAAACCGGCTTCCAGATCATGTGCCAAATGGATGAAGCTCGAGGACGAGTCTTTTGTCATCCCCGCTCGCGGCATAAAAGACGTGCGTTTTGAGGCGATCGTTCCGCGCAACGCCGAAGGCGGTTATTATTCAAGCATTGTGTACTCATATGATAAAGGGCAGGTCCAGGGTCCCGAAGATATGAAGCTGAACATCAAGATGCACATAGAGATGCCGGTGAACATACAGATATCCGGTACCGTTAAGAACGATGTCTCCGTTAAAGAGCTCAAGGCCGAATGTTCAAAGGACGGATATATAAAAATAAGCTCCAAGATAAGCAATACCGGCAACTGTTTTACCGATGTGAAAACCACTTTTCTGATCATTGGCTCAAACGGATCGGTTTCGGATGTCTTTACCGCCGCTAATGTAAAGATGTATCCTGGTGACGAAAAAGAAATATCATACAGCGGGAAGGCCAAGACCGACCGGAACGACGGTGTTATTATAGGAGTGTTCGATTTTGGCGGGGAAGGGCCCAAGTCAGTCCAGAAAAAGTTGGTCGTAAAATGAGGCGCGCGTGATGAAAAGAAAACTCGATATATTCAAGAGGATAATGTCCGCGACAATGATCCTTGTATTGCTCGCTCCCAATCTTTATGCGGACAGCTGGATATCCATCGGTACGGGGGATATCGGTAGCGGCAGTTCTGCCGCCATTATCGGAGCTTCACCGTCCGCCGCTTATCAGGGAGATGTCCTGAATGTTGAAGTGACAGGCTCCTATACCAATTTTGATGCTTCCACTACTATGGTTTTCGGGTCTGATATAACCGTCAATTCCGTGACCGTTACGGATGCTACGCATTTAACAGCCAATATATCCATAAACACTTCTGCATGGACTGGTACCAGGAATATTACTGCGACCACCGGCGGAGAGACAGCGAGCGGGCCGGTATTTACGGTCAATGCTCCGTCGTTTGCTATAACTCCTTCAAGCGGAGAACAGGGATGGACGGGTGATATAACCGTTACCGGAACGGGTTCGCATTTTATAAACGGAACTACTTCGGCGGTATTTACTGGTGCAGGCATAACCGTTAATTCTGTTACGGTATCTAACGCGACATCTGCAGTGATCAACATAACGATAGCGCCTACGGCCGCTATGAATTCAAGAACTCTCACTTTGTCAACCAACCTTGGAGCTCTTGGTACGGAAGCGATCTCCGGTTCTTTTTCCGTTACGAGCAGCGGAGCCGGTGTGGTCATAGACGATTATGAATATTACGCCGATAAAGACTATCGCGGAATGATGAACTATTACTATCAGTCCGGCTCGGGTGCGAACGAAGTCGTCATTCCCGCACCGGAGAATTCCGTGACAGTTGTGGAAGAGGGAATAAGGTCCATGAGGGTCGCTTATCCGGGAGCTGTCGGCACGCAATGGGGCGGCTATTGGGGCGGCGGATTGAACTCAGAAACGAAGGATCTCACTCCTTATAACGGTGTCAGCCTTTGGATAAAAGGAGACGGCACTTCGAACACCATAAATATAAGCCTGCTGGAAGCCGATGTTTCGGGGATTCCTCAGGAAACCTATGTCAGCACTTCAGTGCCACTTACTGATACCAATTGGCATGAGGTACAGATACCGTTCTCTGCCTTCACAAGGGATGCTTCCGGCAATCAGCTTGACGGAGTATTCAGCAAGGTAATAAAAGGGTACTCTCTGACATACAGGGGATCTCAAACCACTGCAGCCCAGCATTACATAGATTTTATAGTTGCCAAGAACGTTTCGGAATCAAACACTCCAGAGGTGACTTCCGTAACTCCA
>CALFCX010000129.1 GCA_937950635.1 uncultured bacterium | reverse complement strand
ATCTGGTCTTCGACGGGGATAATGCCGGATCTCTGGCTACCGAAAGGAGCATATCCCTGCTTAAAGAATTGGATATTTATCCTAAAGTGGTTCTGCTCAAAGGAGGAAAAGACCCTGACGAAATAATAAAGAAAGAAGGCCCGGACGGTTTCCGGGATCTCATAGCAAATGCCATTCCATGGATCGAGTACAAGATACGGCGCGCAATAAGCCGCCACAACACAAAGGAAGCAGAAGGCAAATCAAAAGCCCTGAAAGAATGCGCGCTTATACTGTCGGCGGAAAAGGACGCGGTGATCAGAAAAGAGTATGCCCGGTCCGTGGCTTCAAAGCTCGGCATCGACGCCGAGACCGTGGTGTCCGAAATAAAACGCGGCGCGTTCTATTCCGGCAGTGTTTCAAGGTCTTCGGCTCTCAAAAAACCCGAGCCGAAACATCTGGCCGCGGAAAAGATGATTCTCAAATTCGCTTCCGAAGATAAAGATTCTCTCGATATTATAAAGAAAGATCTGGCCCCGGATGATTTTTCCGACGATAACTTCAGGGCTATATTCGGAATGCTTTTGTCGGTCGCGGATTCGGCCCCTGATGACATGACCGCAACCGTTGCCCAGCGGCTTGACGAAGCTACCGGAAAGGTCTTCTCCGGGCTCATGCTCGAAGAATTCGAGTTCGACAACAGGGAAAAAGCCATGGAAGACTGCGTGAACGTGCTGAAAGCCCGAAGGATAACAAAAAAAATGTCGGACCTGCGCGACAGGATAGGAGAAGCGGAGAAAAGGTCGGATTTTCAGGCCATAAGCGCCCTCCAGGAAGAGTATAAAAAATACCATGGAGAAATGAGAGCGTCTTCGGGTGAATTTTGAAGCTTTTTTTTACGATATATAAAAGGATGGCGCTTTAGCATGTCCAAAAAACCCAAGGAGGTTAAAATGGTCCAAAAACAAACAACAGGCCGCGGAAGAAGGGCATTCGAGGACAAAAAGAGTTTTGTGTCCCCGGAAGAATATATTTCCGTGTACCCCGATCCGTCAAAGAACATCGAGGACATAGAATATATCCTTAAGAACGCGGATATAAGCGCCGAAAAGGTCAAAAAACAGTTCCACGAGGAAGAGGTCAACATAACGAACCTTCACGAGGAGATAAAAAGCTCCGGCGTGGACGATACGGTAAAGATGTACCTGAGGGAAATAGGAAAGTTCCCTCTGCTAACCTTCAAAGAAGAGATAGACCTGGCAAAGGCGATCAAGAAAGGCGACATGAGGGCAAAGCATAAGCTTGTCAATTCCAACCTCCGCCTTGTGGTAAGCATTGCAAAAAAATATACCGGCAGGGGGATGCTCTTTCTTGACCTGATACAGGAAGGCAACCTCGGACTTATAAGGGCGGTCGAAAAATTCGACTATCGAAAAGGGTATAAATTCTCTACCTATGCCACGTGGTGGATACGCCAGGCCATTACCAGGTCGATAGCAGACCAGGCCAGGACCATAAGGATCCCCGTGCACATGGTTGAGACCATAAACAAACTGCGTAAGATAACCAGGATGCTGCTCCAGAAGCTCGGCAGAAAGCCCACGGAAGAGGAGATAGCCAAAAAATCGAGGATATCCGTAGAAAAGGTCCGTGAAATAATAAAGGTCTCACAGCTGCCGCTGTCGCTGGAGATCCCTATAGGAGACGAAGAAAGCTCTCATTTGGGAGATTTTGTTGAGGATTATTCAATAGCCCATCCGGATGAAACGGTCCTGCACGGCATGCTCAGGGACGACCTGGAGGAAGTGATGAATTCGCTTTCGGAACGGGAAAAGACCGTCCTGAAACTGAGGTTCGGGCTTGAGGACGGGCGGCCGAGAACGCTCGAAGAGGTAGGACAATTGTATAAGGTGACCAGGGAGAGGATCAGGCAGATAGAGGCAAAAGCCCTAAGAAAGCTTAAACATCCTACCAGAAGCCGTAAATTAAGGGAATATCTGAAATAAGGGACGTTGTACTCCCCTATTTGACCCGTATGATATAATTTATATAGGAAATATTGACATCTCTTTGAAAAGTCCGAGCGCATAAAATTAAGGGGTTTGCGCCCTGTTTTTTTGAGAGATATCCGAAAAAAGGCCGATATCAAGGAGTTTTTTAACAGGAATGTTTAGGATACAAATGACACAGAATCGTTCTGGTTGCGGCAAAAAACTTGTTTCTTCCGATATCGGCATCGGACTTCGATGCCGTGACGATTCCTAACCGTATAACGTTAGCAAGAATAGCCTCTACCCCCTTCTTCATATACTTTTTGCTGTCCGGGCAGTCCCTTTTTTCACACAGATTGATCGCCGCCGGTATCTTTCTGGGCATATCGCTGACGGATGCGCTTGACGGATATCTCGCCAGGAAGCTGGACCAATCAAGCTCTTTCGGGGCCCTTATCGATCCTCTGGCCGACAAGCTTCTTGTATACTCGGCATTTTTGATATTCGTGGAAACAGGGAAAATATGGGCAATATTCGTATTGCTGATGATCTTCAGGGATTTCCTGGTCATGGGAATACGCGTGTGGGCTGCGAAGAACGGACGGATAATCGCCGCAAGCACAACCGGCAAGTGGAAAACAGCGAGCCAGATGACCGCGATAATATTCATGATACTTGGGCTGCCTTTTTCGAATACGCTTTTCGCGATTTCGCTGCTGCTGTGCCTTTATTCGGGATGGGAATATTATGACCAGATAGACATCGGGGACGCGTGAAATGGAAGAAAACGTCAAAAATACGAATATTCAAATAGAGGACTTCATGAGCAAAATGTACTCGGCCATCGGCAAGACGACCGATGAAGAATTGGCGGCCCTTATTAAGAGGGAAAAAGCTTCAGTTTCTGTGGCCGAATCTCTAACCGGAGGGGCTATATGCGAAAGGATAAGTTCCTTTCCGGGAGCTTCCGAATATTTTGTCGGCGGCATCGTCTGTTATACGAACAGGGTAAAAGTCACCGAACTGAACGTTCCGGCCTCGATAATAGCCAAAGAAGGCCCCGTAACAAGGCAGGTGGCTGAAATATTGGCGGAAAACATAAGGAAAAAATTCCGGACAACCGTGGGCCTGTCGGCAACGGGAGTGGCCGGACCGTCAACGGTCACGCCCCCTAAACCGATAGGACTGGCCTATATAGCCATTTCCGGAGAGAACGGGCCAGTGTGTAAAGAATTCAATTTCCAGGGGTCCAGAAAAGAGATAAGGGAAAAGGTCGCCCAGGCAGCCCTTGGTCTTTTGTGGATGTATCTAACCGGACAAGACGGCTAAGCGGCGGGATAATTGCTGGCAAAAAGCCGGCAGGACAAAACGAAAGGAGAGCTAATATGGTTCAAGACGAAAAAGGCAAGGCGCTCGGGACCGCGATATCCCAGATCGAAAAAAGCTACGGCAAGGGAGCAATAATGAAAATGGGAGATTCGACAAGGTTCACTGTCGAATCCATCCCGACTGGATCCATCTCCCTGGACGCGGCCCTCGGAGTGGGAGGACTTCCAAGAGGAAGGATAATAGAGATATACGGGCCGGAAGCCGGTGGAAAGACCACGGTATCCCTTCACGTCGTGGCATCCGCCCAGAAAAAAGGCGGAGTAGCGGCTTTCATAGATGCGGAACACGCACTTGACCCGGTGTACGCGAAAAAGATAGGAGTAGATATAAACAACCTGCTGATATCGCAGCCGGATTTCGGAGAACAGGCCCTTGAGATCTGTGAAACCCTGGTCAGGAGCGGCGCAGTAGACGTGATAGTGGTTGACTCGGTGGCCGCGCTGGTCCCAAAAGCCGAAGTGGACGGTGAAATGTCGGACATGCAGGTCGGGCTGCAGGCCCGCCTGATGTCAAAAGCTCTTAGGAAGCTTACGTCTGTCATCAGCAAATCCAAGACCGTGGTGATATTCATAAATCAGCTGAGGGAAAAGGTCGGGATAATGTTCGGCAATCCCGAGGTCACTCCCGGAGGCAGAGCTCTGAAGTTCTATTCATCCGTAAGGCTTGACGTGAGACAGGCGGAAAAAATAAAGGAAGGTGATAAAATAGTAGGCTCCAAAGTAAGAGTGAAAGTGGTAAAGAACAAAGTGGCCCCGCCGTTCAAAGAAGCCTATTTTGTTCTTATACACGGAAAAGGCATAGACAAGGAAGCGGACCTGCTCGAGATAGCCGTGAACCTTAATATAGTACAAAAAAGCGGTTCCACCTATTCGTTTGGCAGCGAAAAACTGGCCGTGGGATGGGAGAACAGCGTGAACCTGCTAAAAGAAAGAAAGGACCTTTTTACCAAGATAGAAAGCGCCGTCAGGAAAAACATCGAGCCGCATACGACAGGCGAAAAAACTCAACAGAAAGAAGAAACAAAAAAGAAAAAATAGATCTGCAGCTGCATTTCTAGGAGGTTTTTAGACATGGAATTTATGATATTTACTTATTTTATCCTGGCTGTTCTGCTCGTTTTCGGGCTGGGAGTGGTCTATCTTTTCCTGAAAAGGCAGATGACCGAGCAAAAGATAAGGATAGCCGAGGAAAAAGCGAAAAAATTGCTCGAAGACTCAAAAAGAGAGGCCGAGACCATAAGGAAAGAAGCTCTTATAGAGGCCAAGGATGAGGCTTTGCGCCTGCGTTCCGAGATCGAGAAGGAAAGAAAGGAAAGGAACGCCGAGATAAGCCAGCTGGAAAAACGACTATTGCAGAAAGAGGAGCATCTGGACCAGAAGGAAAAAACGATCGAGTCCTCCGAACAAGCCGTCAAAACAAAAGAAGAGCTTCTTGAGAAAGAAAAAGCGAAGCTGGCCGATACCATAGCCGAAACACGTAAAACAATGGAACGGCTGAGCGGTCTCAGCAAATCTGAGGCGATAAAGATATTTTTGGACAGCGTCGCAAAAGAAGTGGAAAAGAACGCGGCATTGATAATAAAGGCAAAAGAGGAACTGATAAAGAAAGAATCAGATAAGCGCGCAAGAGAAATTCTTACAACGGCTATGCAGCGCTGCGCGGTGGACAGCGTAATAGAATCCACCGTCACCGTGGTAAACCTCCCGAGCGATGACCTGAAAGGGAGGATAATAGGAAAAGAAGGCAGGAATATAAGGGCGTTCGAACAGGCGACCGGGGTCGATCTAATAGTAGATGATACTCCAGGGGCCGTCATACTCTCGAGCTTCGATCCCCTGCGCAGAGAGACCGCAAAACTGACACTTGAAAAACTTATTTCTGACGGAAGGATACATCCGGCCAGGGTCGAAGAAATGTGCGAAAAATCCAAGCAAGAGCTCAAGGTGGCCATGTGGGAATACGGAGAACAGGCTGCTCTTGAATGCGGAGTTCACAACCTGCCGCCGGTGCTTATACAGATACTCGGCCGCCTGCACTTCAGGACAAGCTACGGGCAGAACGTTCTGGCTCATTCCATCGAAATGGCAAAAATAGCCGGAATGCTGGCCACAGAACTCGGTGTCAATGTGCGTCTCGCCAAAAGAGCGGCTCTTTTGCATGACATTGGCAAGGCGATCGACCAGGAAATGGAAGGAACCCATCCGAAGCTCGGAGCCGCGTTCGCGCAAAAAGCCGGAGAGTCGCCTGAGGTCGTTCACGCCATCCTTGCCCATCACAATGATGAGGAGCCTCAGACCATAGAGGCCATACTGGTTCAGGTGGCCGACGCGATATCGGCAGGAAGACCTGGAGCCAGAAGGGACTCTCTAGAAGCTTACGTAAAAAGGCTTGAGAACCTCGAGGCTACCGCGAATTCTTTTGAAGGCGTAGAAAAATCGTTCGCTATACAAGCCGGACGGGAGATCAGGGTAACGGTTAAACCGGAAAAAGTGGATGATGTGATGGCGGCAAAGCTCGCCTATGACATAGCCAGAAAAATAGAGGCCGATCTGGAATACCCCGGCGAGATAAAAGTAACGGTCATGAGAGAAACCAGGTCCACTGAGACCGCAAAATAATGAAAAAGATACTATTTATAGGGGATGTTTTCGGCAAACCCGGGAGGACTTGCGTAAAAAAAGTCCTTCCGGAGCTCAAGAAAGAGCTGTGTCCGGATATAACCGTGGCCAACGGCGAGAATATTGCGTCCGGCATGGGTATCAATGAAAAAAAATACCTGGAACTCATAGAGGCCGGCATAGACGCCGTGACGCTCGGGAACCATTCCTGGCATAACAAGGAATTCTTAAAAGAGATCGAACGCTGCACTAAGATCGTAAGGCCCGGCAACTACCCTCCGGGGACCCCCGGAGCCGAGAAGCTCGTAGTGAATGGCGTGGGTATAATCAATATGCTCGGCCGGGTCTTCATGAAAGAAGCGGATTGCCCTTTCCGCGGCGCCGACAGACTGATAAGCGACCTGAAAAAAGAAACGAACATCATACTGGTCGATTTCCACGCCGAAGCCACCTCCGAAAAATACGCGTTAGGCTGGTATCTTGACGGGAGGGCAAGCGCTGTCATAGGGACTCACACCCATGTACAGACTTCCGACGAAAGGATACTTCCGAAAGGCACCGCTTATATAACCGATGCCGGAATGGTGGGCGCGTATAATTCTGTTATAGGCGTGGAAATAACTCCCATAGTAGAGAAGTTCCTCACGCTTATTCCGAGAAGGTTCGAACCGGCCAAGGGCGGTCCGCTGGTCTTCAACTCGGTCCTGATATCGGCGGATGAAACTACCGGAAGATCAGTGGAAATAAAAAGGATATTCAAAGTCATCGAGGATCCGGAGCAGGAACAAAGTTCAAGCTAGCCTTTTAGGCTCTTTATGCGGTCCTCTATAAGCCTTTCCCTGTTTTGAAGGTCAAGCAGTTTTTCACGCTCGTTATCAACAAGCTCTTTTTTAGCTCTGTTTACAAAATCGGTATTTGACAGTTTGGCTGAAGCGCGCTGTACCAGTCCTTTTATGTCCTCCAGTGACTTTTCAAGCCTTGCGCATTCTTTGTCTATATCTATAAGCCCCCCCAGAGGGACATAGATTCGGGCTTCCGATGTGGTTGCCATTGCGCTTTGTGAAGGCCTGGCCCCTAATGCTGAGGCGATATCCACCTTTTCCGCCTTTACCAGTGTTCTTATGTACTCGCGGCATTTTTGCACCGACGCGGTATTGGTCCCTGATTCTACCAAAACTTCTATTGCTTTCCCCGCCGGGATGTTCATTTCGGAACGTATATTGCGCACTGCTCTTATTATGTCGATAACGATCGATAATTCTCTCTCGGCATCCTTATCGGCAAGAGAAGGGTCGCTCTCCGGCCAGGTTTCGAGCATGATCGATCTTGTCCCGGGGAACAACCTGGAAAATATCTCTTCAGTTTCAAAAGGCATGAACGGATGAAGGAGTTTTAGCGTTCTCCCTAGGACAAAATTAAGGACCTGTAAAGTGGTCCCCTTCCCTTCGCCGCCGTATAGGGATATTTTTGAAAGTTCTACATACCAGTCACAGAACTGGCTCCAAACGAACTCATAGAGATGACGCGCGGCCTCCCCGAACTCAAGGCCGTTAAGCAGCTCCGTCACTCGTATCACGGTCCCGTTAAGTTTGGAAAGGATCCATCTGTCGGCGACCGAAAGTTTCGCGCGGTCAAGATCGGCAGACAGATCGTTGCCTTCCTGCATAAGAACGAACCTGGCAACGTTCCATATCTTATTGGCAAAGTTCCTTCCTTCGGTTATCTTCTCTTCGGCAAGCTTGAGGTCCTGCCCCCCGGCCGTAACAAGCGAGACCAGAGAGAACCTCAAAGCATCGGCGCCCGCATGTTCGATAACGTCCAAAGGATCTATTACGTTCCCCAGAGATTTGCTCATCTTTTTGCCCGAGACATCCCTTATAAGGCCGTGTATGAACACCTTACCGAAAGGTTCTTTTCCCATGAACTTGAGCCCCATCATTATCATCTTGGATACCCAGAAAGTTATGATGTCATAACCGGTTATAAGAACGCTGGTAGGATAGAATTTTTTGATATCGTCGGTATCTTCCGGCCAGCCGAGGGTGGAAAAAGGCCACAAAGAAGAAGAGAACCAGGTATCCAGAACATCCGTATCCTGTGTCAATTTGGCGCTGCCGCAGGCAGGACAATTTTCCGGATCTTTCTCGGAAACTATAACCTCTCCGCACCCGCAGTACCACACCGGGATCCTGTGCCCCCACCATATCTGCCTGGAGATGCACCAGTCGCGAAGATTGGTCATCCAGTCAAGATAGACCTTTGTCCAACGGTCCGGAATATAGCATATTTTCCCGTTCTCCACGGCTTTTATGGCCTCTGCGGCCAATGGAGCGACCTTAACGAACCACTGGTCAGAAAGGTACGGTTCTATTTCCGTCTTACAGCGGTAGCATTTGCCCACATTATTGGAATAATCTTCTATCTTTTCTATAAACCCTTTTTCTTCAAGGTCGGCCACTATCTTAGCCCTGGCTTTGCTTCTGTCCAAAGACTCATATCCTTTTATGTTGTTTTTCTCCCCCGCAGAGAACTCCTCAAGGGTTATTTTCCCTTCCGGAGTAAGGATATTGATCTTTGGGAGATTATGGCGCTCAGCCATTTCAAGGTCGTTCGGATCGTGGGCCGGAGTGACCTTTACCGCCCCAGTACCAAAGGAAGGATCAACAAAGTCGTCTTTTATTACCGGGATCTTTCTGCCTACCAGAGGGAGCACAAGCACTTTTCCTGCAAGATGAGAATATCGTTCATCCGAGGGATTAACGGCGACCGCGGTATCCCCCAGCATTGTTTCAGGCCTTGTGGTAGCGACCACGATGAACGAGTCGCTTCCTTCTATACCGTATTTTATGTGCCACAGACTGCCTTTTTTATTTTCATGCTCCACTTCTATGTCCGAGATGGCTGTAGAACATCTGGGACACCAATTCACCATTCTTTTTCCCTTATATATGAGCCCTTCTTTATATAGCGTGACAAAAGCTTTGCGAACGGCTTTTGACAGCCCTTTATCCATGGTGAATCTTTCTCTGCTCCAATCGCAGGAAGCCCCCAACCTGCGCAATTGCCTTGTGATATTCCCCCCGTATTGTTCTTTCCATTCCCAAACCTTCTTCAGGAATTCTTCCCTGCCGAGGTCCTCTTTTTTGACACCTTCTTTTAACAGGGCTCTTTCAACAACGTTCTGAGTGGCTATCCCGGCGTGGTCGGTCCCGGGCAGCCAAAGCACACTGAAGCCGCACATGCGCTTATATCTTGCGAGTATGTCCTGGAGAGTATTGTCCAGAGCATGGCCCATATGCAAAGAGCCTGTGACATTAGGAGGAGGGATCACTATGGAAAAATACCCGGAGCTGTTCTCTGGCCCTATTTCCGGAGAAAAGAAACCGCTCTTCTCCCATTTCCCGTACCATTTTTCCTCTATCCCCTTCGGTTCGTAAGATTTTTCCATTTCAGTGATCATAAAAAGTTCTCGATTATCCTTGATCCGTCCCAATTTTCAAGCTTTAGATATGTTCCCATACCCTCAAAGGCCGCTTCTTTAGGCACCAGGCCTATTATCTCACTACTCTCTATGGAAAGCTCCCGTTTTGCCGCCTCTTTATTGACCGCGTCAAAAACATCCTTTATGGACGAAGATTTATAGTTCACTATATTTACCGAGACCTGGGCGAGTTTTCTGCTTTCAAGAAAAAGCCCTATCGCACGCACTCCCTTAAGCCCGCCGTTCTTTTCCCTTATTACGGACGCGATACCTTTTGCGTCCTCAAGAGAGGCTTTCCTGAGATTTATGTTAAAAGCTATAAGTATATCACGGGCGCCTACGGCCACCGCTCCGGCGGTCGGATGGAGTTTGGAAGGCCCGAAATCCGGCTTGCCATCAACGGTACATATCCTTTGCCCTACTCCTTTCAGCCCGCCTTTTCTGACGAACGAAAGTTCCTTACGTTCCGGTCTTTTGGCTATATTCCCGTAAACATAGACCGGGACATGCAGTTCGGATGCTATTTTCTCGGAAAGCTCATTGCGCAGTTTTACACAGTCATTGAACGTTGCTCTCTTTATCGGAATGAAAGGGATAACATCGGCGACGCCCATGCAGGGATGCTCTCCCGTGTGCTTGTTTATATCTATTTTCTCAACGGCTTTTTTGACCCCCTGATATACTGACTCCCGCAGATCAAAACCTTCCCCGAACAAAGTTACAACCAAACGCCCGTGGTCCAGGTCAAAAGAATGGTCGGCGATCACGACCGAAGGGCTCGCGCTCCTTACGGCGTTCACTATAAGTTCCGCGTTGGCGGGGTCTTTCCCTATACTGAAATTAGGCACGCATTCTATTATTTTTTCAGGCAAATAATATCCCCTGATCTATCCCGGGTTTGTCTTCCGGTTCTTTTTCCTTTTTAATCTGGTCAAAATATCGGTCCAGCTCTTCGCCCTCTATTATCTCTTTCTCGCGGAGGTCTTTTGAGATCTGTATCAGCTTGTCCTTGTTCTTGGATAAAAGCTTTTTTGCTTTTTCATAGCATTTCCGGATGATCTCATCTATTTCTTTGTCGATCATATCGGCTGTCTGATCTCCGTAATCCTTATGTTCCGAAAAATCTCGCCCTAAAAAAACCTGTTTGCTCGGTTTGCCGAACGTTCTTGCCCCTAAAGAGCTCATGCCGTATTCACACACCATTCTGCGCACCAGTTCCGTTGTCTTTTCAAGGTCGTTATGAGCTCCTGATGTAAGTTCGCCAAAGATCATCTCCTCGGCAACCCGCCCGCCAAGCATGACCACTACCTGGTCCAAGATCTCTTCCCTGCTGATCAGATATTTATCTTCAAGCGGGAGTTGGAGCGTATATCCGAGAGCGAATCCCCGAGGCAGCACAGAGATCTTATGTACAGGATCCGCCTTTGGCAGAAGCTTGGCCAGCAGAGCATGGCCGACTTCGTGTATGGCAACAACGTCTTTTTCCTTATCGTTTATGACCCTGCTCTTTTTCGAAGGCCCCGCCACAACTCTGTCTATGGCTTCTTCGGCCTCGGACATGGTGACTTTCTTCTTATCTCTTCTGGCAGCCAAGAGAGCCGCTTCGTTGAGCAGATTTTCAAGGTCCGCTCCGGTGAATCCTGGAGTCCTTCTGGCCAATATATCCAGGTCCATATCTTCCGCAAATTTTTTCCCTCTGGCATGAACCTCTAAGATCGCTTTTCTGCCCTTTATATCCGGCTTGTCAAGGACTATCTGGCGGTCGAACCTTCCGGGCCTGAGAAGAGCGGGATCAAGTATATCCGGCCTGTTGGTAGCCGCTATGATGATTATGTTGGTCTTCTGGTCGAACCCGTCCATCTCGACCAAAAGCTGGTTCAAAGTTTGCTCTCTTTCATCGTGTCCTCCGCCAAGCCCGGCGCCGCGTTGCCTGCCCACGGCATCTATCTCATCCATGAAAACTATGCAGGGAGCGTTCTTTTTTGCCTGGTTAAAAAGGTCCCTGACCCTTGACGCGCCTACTCCGACGAACATCTCCACGAAGTCGGACCCTGACAGGGAAAAGAAAGGCACATCGGCCTCTCCAGCTATAGCCCTTGCAAGAAGCGTCTTGCCTGTACCCGGAGCACCCATAAGAAGGACTCCCTTGGGTATCCTGGCGCCTATATCATTGAATTTCTTTGGGTCCTTCAAAAAGTCCACGATCTCCTTGAGCTCTTCGCGTGATTCGTCCACGCCCGCGACATCGGAAAAAGTGACCTTGCTCTCGGTGTTGAAAGGTTTTGCCCTGGACCTGCCGAATGACAGCGCCGTATTGTTGGCTGACTGGGCCTGGCGCATAAGCAGCCACCATAAAAGTGCAAAGAACAACAAAGGAAGGATTATCTGCAGAAGGAAATTTATCACCCATCCGGACTCGGCCGGCGGCTCGACGCTGATCGCCACTTTTTTCTGACGCAGATTCTGCACCAGATTGGGATAATTTATGGCCCTTGTTCTGAACTCCTTGCCGTTGACGTATCTGCCTTTTATCATGTCCCCGGAAATACGAACCTCTTTTACGGCGCCGCTCTCGACTTTATTCAGGAAATCCGAAAATACTATTTCCTCCTGGACCTGAGCCTTGCCGAAAAAAGGGGACAAAAGTCCGACCGCTATGAGGGCTATTACGCTGTAAATAAGTATGCTTTTCCAACTGTCCTTCATTTTATGCCTCTTAACTAAATTATACTTTACTTTGGCGGTGCAAACAACAGAACCCGGTCAGGAGCGTTTAGAGCGGGAAGAGAGCTTGGCCTTGGCCCAAAGGGCATCCATTTCGTCCAGCGATAACTGAGATAGTTTTATGCCTTCCCTGGCACAGTACCGCTCTATTCTGGAGAACCTCTTTGAAAATTTCTCAACAGATCCCTGAAGGGTCTCTTCGCTGTTGAGGCCCATTTTCCTTGCCACGTTCACTATAGAGAACAGCAGGTCCCCTATCTCTTCGGAGAGCCTCTTTTTTCTCATGGGCTTGGAGTCTATAACTTCTTTTATTTCCCCCAATTCCTCGAAGACTTTATCCCAGGCTCCCGCGACATTATCCCAGTCGAACCCCATGCGCGCGGCTTTTTTCTGGGTCTTATCGGCCCTATAAAGCGCCGGGAGCGCTTTAGGTATGGAATCCAGCGCTGAACGGGCATCGGTCTCTTTAGATTTTATCTCCTCCCAGCTGCGCCATACCTGGTCTACGCCTTTGATCTTGCGCCCGGAAAACACATGTGGATGCCTTCTTATCATTTTTTCCTTTATGGAATTTACCACGTCCTTTATACCGAATTTGCCGTTCTCAGCGGCTATCTGGGCATGAAGCACCACCTGCAGAAGAACATCCCCGAGCTCGTCTTTGAGCTTGTCCGGGTCCTTTTTATCGATAGCATGCAGGACCTCATACGATTCTTCTATAAGATAAGGTTTCAGCGAACTGTGAGTCTGTTTCCTGTCCCATGGGCAGCCGTTCCTGCTCCTGAGCTTTCTTATCACTGAGACCAATCCGTCGAATTCATCCATATATCGATTATATGACGTTTAAATGCAAGAAAACAAGCATACGGGCCGATATATTAGGTGAAATGGCTATATCTGAAGTTAACATGAATACTCTCCAGATACCTCCGGGATGGCTCGCTCCGGTAGCACCGGCGCAGACCCCGGCGGCTCAAAAACCAAAACAACAGATGTCGGCTGAAGATGCCTTCAATACGCTGAAACTGGTTAATGTCGGAAAACACGTATTGGAGATGTCTTCTCTTAATTTATCCCCCGAAGAAATGATATTGCTGACCGAAAGCATAAAATCCGCTAGAAAGAACGGCATGGGGGTCGAATTCGAGAACGGAAGGATCAATATTCCCGAAGAACTTTTTCAAAGCATGATAAGAGCATGCAAGAAAGGCCCGGACAGGAACTTGGGGATAACCGACATAACAAGACCTAAAATAACCTATACTTGAAAAGGCCCCTTACAGAGAACTTTTTATCCTTTCGACCAGATCAGCCCCGGATAAGCCTTTGACATTGATATATTTCTTCGTGCCGGACATGTCCACGGTCACAATGTCGGCTTTTCTGCGTATTTTCTCAACAGATCTTTCTTTTGCCGATATCCTGAGGTCCATGATAAGGAACAGGTTCTCGGTCTCCGGAGGAAAAGCCCCGAAACGGTCACGGACCTCCTCCATCAGTTTCATCTTATCTTCCTTTGAAGCAAGCAAGTTCATTCTTTTGTACAAAGAGACCCTTTCCGATTCGTCCTCAATATAGGATGCGGGAAGAAAAGCGTCGATCTTTATATCTATATCCGGATCCTTTTCCTTCTGGGTCCTCTCCCCTTTTGCTTCCATGGAGGCCTCTCTCAGTATCTCACAATAAAGATCAAAACCGACGGCAAGAACATGGCCGTGCTGTTGGGCCCCCAGCACATTCCCGGCCCCTCTTATTTCAAGGTCTTTCATCGCGATCTTCTGGCCCGAGCCGAGTTCCGTGAAAGATTTTATCGCAGCCAGCCTTTCAAGAGATCTGTCCGTGAATCCCGCTCCGCGGTCATAAAGAAGGTACGCAAAAGCCTTTACGTCTGACCGCCCCACCCTTCCCCTGAGCTGGTAAAGCGTCGAGAGCCCCATTTTCTGGGGTTGCTCTATTATTATCGTGTTCACGTTGGGCATATCAAGCCCGGACTCTATTATAGTGGTGCATACAAGCACATCGAACTTTCCGCCGACGAAATCCAGCATGATCTTTTCGAGTGTCTTCTCGTCCATCCTGCCGTGAGCCCCCGATATTCTCGCGCCCGGGCATATCCCTTTTAGCTTTTTGACCGTCTGGGCCATGGACTCTATTCTGTTGTGAACAAAGAACACCTGCCCGCCGCGATCCATTTCTTTTTCAATGGCCTCGCGAATTACTTTTTTGTCCCAGGGCATGACGAACGTGGTTATTTTGCTTCTGCCAGCCGGAGGGGTCTCTATAACGCTCATATCCCATATCCCCGAAAGGGCCATATACAGCGTTCTCGGTATGGGGGTCGCGCTCATCGACAGCACATCCACATGGCTTTTATATTTTTTTATGGCTTCTTTATGCGCGACGCCGAACCTTTGTTCTTCATCAACGACCAGAAGTCCCAGGTCTTTGAAAGTTATATCCTTCTGGAGCAGGCGATGCGTCCCTATCAAAATGTCCACCGATCCTGAGCGGGCCTTTTCGGCTATTTCTTTTTGTTGGCCCCGGTCCCTGAACCTGGAAAGCATCTCTACAGAAAAAGGGAAAGGGGCAAAACGTTCCTTAAAGAGCATATAATGCTGTTCCGCAAGTATAGTGGTAGGTACCAGAACGCAAACCTGCTTGCCGGAATCCACGGCCTTGAACGCAGCACGCAAAGCCACTTCGGTCTTCCCGAATCCCACGTCCCCGCATATAAGTCGGTCCATCGGGCGGTCCGATCCCATGTCTTTTTTGGTCTCGATAATGGCCGTCTTCTGGTCGGGGGTCTCCTCATAAGGGAAAGCATCCTCGAATTCTTTCTGCCACACGCTGTCTGGAGGATAAGAAAACCCCTTGCTGCCGCGTCTTAAAGAATATATCCTAACAAGTTCTTTTGTCATGTCTTTCACGGATTTTCGGACTTTTTTCTTTATACGGCTCCATTCGCCGCTCCCAAGGCGGCTCAGCTTCGGGACCTGTTCGGCGGGAACGCTGTACTTCGTAAGCAGACGCATCTTATCCACCGGCACATAAAGGCAGTCCCCGGCGGCATATTGGATAAAAAGGTAATCCGAATAAACTCCGGAGGCACACTGCCTTTGGATCCCTTTATATATGCCTATGCCGTAGTGTTTGTGCACAACATGATCCCCTTCTTTAAAACCTGGCGAGACGACAAGGTCCGGAGCTTCTTTGGACAGTTTGAACCTGCGGCGAGGGATCCTTTCTCCGAATATTTCCTTATCCGTATAAAGTTCTATGCCCTCCTCCGGGAGAACGAACCCTTCATGAAGCTCCCCGTGCTCTATTCTTGCATCAGCCGGAAAATCGGCAAGCAGCTCCCTGAGCCTGGAAGATTGTTTGCTTACTGCGAACACGGATGCCTTTCTGGCGGAAATACTTCTCAAGAATTTTTCTGCGTTCCCTGCGAATT
The DNA here is from genome assembly GCA_937950635.1 of uncultured bacterium. GTDB lineage: Bacteria > Margulisbacteria > WOR-1 > JAKLHX01 > JAKLHX01 > CALFCX01. The sequence goes on along the minus strand of CALFCX010000129.1, from coordinate 1,958 downwards.
CCACAGGCGCTGCGGATTCTACCGCGAAAGCGTTATTTTCTTGATCCGGAAAACGCGTCAGAAAGATCTTCCTCCTTTTTGAGGCAAAATCCCCCGGAAGGTCCCGGCTTGGACAACTTATGAACAGAACGGCATGCTCATCTAGAGAGACAAAATCCTTTGTCCCCTTTTCTTCAAAAGGCAGTATGCAGAACTGAGAGGCCCCGGCAACGGACCTCTGAGAGCGGACGTCAAAATCCCTTATGGACTCTATGGTGATATTGTCCATTTCTATCCTCTTGGGACCGTTTCCGGGAGAATAAATATCTATTATGCCCCCTCTTACGGCAAATTCCCCTTCGTTCTCAACCGTATACACTCTTGAATATCCGGATCCGGCCAGGAATGTTATGAGCTCTTCTCTGTCGATCGTCGATCCCGTCTTGAACAGTTTGGACCTTTCTTTGAGATAAGATGTATCAAGGGTTTTTCTGGAAAAAGCCGCGACCGAACCCACGACCAGAGACCTTGTCTTTTTTAAGGCTATAGCGTTCACGACCGGTATCCTCAGCGCCGGATCGTCGTTGTCAAGAAAAAGGGATGATGCGGCATCCTGTCTCAAAAAGAGCTTCAGGTCTTCATTTATCCGCATTGCCTCGTCGCTGGTAGAGCATGCCACAAAAATATTCTTTGGGGACCTTAGGCAGACAGAAGCTATAAAAGCGGATTTCAATGTGCCCCACAAACCGCTGACCGCACCGCAGGACATAATACGGTCCATGGGAAGCCTTTCGTTCAAAAGTTCGGAGATCTCAAAAAGCATTGTTGTCAGGTCTTTTTATTGAAGAGGTTCATGGCTCTTTCAAGCCCGTGCATTATTATGCATTCAACCGCATCGGCGGCATTTAGGACGGCTTCTTTTAACAATTTCTTCTCGCTCTTAGAAGGGACCGAGAGCACATATTCGGCGCCGCTTACTTTTTCTTTGTCAGGCTTGCCGATCCCGACCCTGATCCTGATAAAATCTCCGGCCCCCAGGTGGCCCGTTATTGATCTCAGACCGTTGTGGCCCGCAGTTCCGCCTCCGTTCTTTATTCTTACCGATCCCGGCGGCAGGTCTATTTCATCGTGCACAACGATAAGCTGACCGGGTTTTAATCCGTATTTTTTCATAACAGCGTGGACGGCAAGCCCGGAATTATTCATATAGGTCTGCGGAAGGAGCAATATGACATTACTGCCTTCAACAACCGCTTTTGAGAACAACGAATTGAGCGCACGTTTGAGAACAAGGTCGCATTCGCAGCGGCTGGAGATCTCTTCAACCACACGGAAGCCGATATTATGCCTGGTATTATCGTATTGTCTGCCGGGGTTGCCCAACCCTACTATAAGATGCATGATTATAGATTATAACACCAACCGGAGATAAGGATTATTCCGGCTTTATCAGTATCATTGACTTTACGCCGTAGCCTTTATCCCAGTTGAGCAGATATTCTATCATCCTGGTGCCGTAATCCGTTTTTGATATTATCTCCGCGGCTTCCGCTCTTGTAAGACCTTCTTTCGGCGCAAAACGTTCCGTTGATATATAATCCAGTATGCCTTTTTCTTTCGACGTTTCTATATAACCGGCCGCCCAGTGGCTCTTTGACACGTCGATATAAGGCCTGTCATCCGGATCCACTATGTAGTCCGCATCGTACCTTGTGGCAACCGTCACGCCTTCAGCCCTGTTTATCTTCCTGTCGGCTTTGAACTCTTTGTCCGGATATCCGATCACAAGCCCCATATCTTTTGCCGCATCCACGTATCTTATTGACCAGTGGTAATAAGGCAGATCTGGGAATACCTGCTTTTCTATTGTCCTCTGCAGGTCAGGCTTGGTCACACGCACCATCATGGTCGTAAGTTCCGCACGGCTCATCACCTGGTTGGGCCTGAACAGGCCGTCCGGATAGCCTTCGAACAAGCCG
>CALFCX010000128.1 GCA_937950635.1 uncultured bacterium | reverse complement strand
ATATCCTTGTCCGGGTCGATGCTTTCCCCTACCGTGGCAAGCCTGCGGTTGATGCACACAAGTCCGTCGTCTATCATTTTTTCCGCCGCACGCCTGGAAGCTACCCCGCATTGAGAAAGATATTTTTGGAGGCGTATGGAAGACATGGGATTATTTTATCACGTTGTTGTCGAACACCATATCAGAATTGAGCAAAGGCCTGAACAATTTGCTGTATAGAGCGTGTGCCGGCATGAACACGCGGGTCACAAGGTCTTCCACTTCATCTTTTGTCCTGCCCTTTTCAGCTACATCTCTGGCGACCTGTCTTGTCATGGAGACCTTAGGATCAATGTTTACATAAATTACCGCGTCCAGATATTGTCTTACCATCGGATTATGCATGAACAATCCTTCCGCCAGGACAATAGTGTTCTCATTCACATCAACAGGAAAAACGGCATCGGCAACTCCCGTATCTGAATCATATAAGCCTGTCAGCTCGCCTTTGAATGATATTCCTGACGATAAGAACGCAAGAAGAGGCGAAAATCTCTCTCTATATCTAAACCAGTTGAAATAGCAGGAATATTTCTCCGGATCCGCCGCTCTCTCGGCTTTTGGGACTATGCTCCAGTCCCCTCTGGCTATCTGCACGGACGCCCCCATATCCCTCAGTGCCGGCGCGAGCTCTTTGACAACGAGATGAGTCTTGCCACTGCCGTCAAGGCCGTCAAATCCTATAAGGATTCTTCCCTGTCCGGAATACCTGAGTTTTTCCTCTCTTGCCGCAAGAATACTCCAAGCAAAATTCCTTATCACCGCAGGCCTCGCCAGATAATCCGCCCTGGGCGGAATAAAAACAGGCCGGATATTCTTTGTGATCGATTGATTCATTGATGTAATACAATGATTTATCGTACAAACTGAGGATTGATTTCAGGGGATGCGGGTCATTCTTCCTCTTTTTCTATCTCTTTAAGTATCTCGTTGACCTTAACTTCCTGTTTCTTGAGCACATCTTTGCATACGCGTATATGTTCGAGCGCTTTTTTCAGGCTACACTCGAGTTCGTCCACTCCTATGTCCCCGGATTGAAGCTCCCCGAATATCTTTTCAAGCCCTTCATAAGCTTTTTTATAGTTCTGCGCAGTCTTTGCCATCACAAACCCTCCTTTTCTTTTACTTGGCTGAATATCTTTCCGTCCGACAGCTGAGTGACCAGCTCAGTTCCTAAGGCTGCCTGTGAGGTCTTTTTTATCACGGCGCCCTTCTTGTCCCTGGTGATGCTGTAGCCAAGGCGGAGGGTCCTGAACGGGTCATATATCCCCGCTTTCTCTTCAAAAGACATTATGGATCTGACCGAACTCTTTAACAGCGCAGGGGCTTCTCTCTTTATATTGTCAGATATCGCCTTGAGGCTTATTTTTTCTTTCTCAAGCACAAGCTGCGCGTCCGATATGATGTCCTTTATTGCCTCTTTCAGGGAGCGTCCGCTGTCGGCAATAATATCCCCGGCCTTTGAATGGATATCCGATATAATCGAGTTCAGCGACTCCTGAAAAGCTCCGACCCTGTCAACAAGGAATGCCGCTGCCGCGGTCGGTGTTTTGAAGCTCATGCTCGAGACCATGTCCGCGGCCGAAAGATTTATCTCATGTCCTATCCCGGTAAGCACCGGGACCGGGCATTTTGCTATCGCAAGGCATATTTTTTTATTGTCGAACCATTTCAGGTCCGCGGTAGAGCCTCCCCCCCTGATCAGAACAACAACATCGTATTTGTCCGCATTCTTAGATATGCGTTCTATCGCGGCGGACACCTCTTTTTCCGTATCCGCCCCCTGTACCGCCGCATGATAAAAATCGACCATAAAAGGGAACCCGGAATTTTTTATCTCACTGAGAAAATCGTGGTATCCGGCCCCGCCTTTGGAGGATATCATCGCTATTTTTAAAGGACATACCGACAATTCGAGCGATCCGTTCTTTTCGTGCAGCCCGAGGGCTTTTATCTCGTTAAAGACCTTCATCCTCAGCATATGGAGCTCGCCGATCGTAACGGAAGGATCGATATCCTTTACTATCACCTGAAGTCGGCCGGCTTTCGGCCAAAAATCCACGGCACATTTAAGCCGGCAGAAAATGCCGTCTTTCATCTCCAAAGATCTGTCAACACTTTTGAGCTTATATCTCACCTCGGACAGCTCGGTCCCCCAGCACATCGCCTGGACCTGCGCGACAACCTCGTCCGAACCGTCCTCTTTCTCGCACAGGAGAAAAGAAGCATACCGTCTGTTCTGGTCTTCTTTGTAGCCGAGTATCTCGCCCTTTATCCAGATGCCTTCCTTGGAAAAATCCTTGAGGTACATTTTTAGCGCGGCGTTAAGCTGGCTTACGGTATAAGACTTTTCGTTCTGCGGCATATAAGGGATTATAACATTTGATTAGAAGAACAGATCGGAAGTATAGTCATGGTCTTTCAACAGGTGAGCTATTATACTCGGGCATCCGAACTTAGCGTAACCGTCCCTCGCCGTATCAATAGTACTGTTTATGCCGTAGCGGTCGCATGTAATCGAGGCGCATTCGCGTCTAGGGTCGAAAGCAAGCTGTCTTTTGACCCTGTCTATACTGTGCCAAACAGAAGAAAAAGTAACTTCCGGAGGCGCGATCCTGCCGACAATTGCGCGTTCATCGCCGATATGTTCTGTACAGGAATACAGGTTCCCGTTGGAACCTACCACTACTCTAAGAAGAGAAGCCGGACAAGGAGAATAATCCTTATTCTGCGCAGCAGCTGGCATCTGTCTTTCGAGCTGATGTCTGTCGGCTTTAACGACCTTTGTTCCGCCTATCTCTCCTGGAAGACCATCAACAACTTCCATTTCACTTTTGGTCAACGGGACAGGCCCTTTTGTCACCGGATCACGACCGGGAAGAATAAGCCATTTAAATACTCCTGCCCCGGCGACCAATTCCCCGATCCTGGACAACTGACTTATGTTCTCAGGAGCTCCGTCCCCGGAAAAATTCTCTCCGAAATAAACTGTAGAAGCCACCACGGGAACGCCTCTCGATGTCAAAGTGCGTATTCCGGAAATTACCTGGGACAGATCGGCGCTCGATCTCCTGACAAAATCCGCATAATGCGCCTCATCCGTATTTACGGAAACCCTGAAAGTACACTTTCTTTCTGCAGCAAAAGCGGCTACTATCGCATCCGCATGCTCCGATATCTTTGTCCCGTTGGTAACCATCCTTAAAACAAGGTTGGCATCAACACAGGCATGCAGAAAATCGTCTATCCTGGGATGGAGAAGAGGTTCCCCTCCCTGGATGATGGCCCCTAACATGCTGTTGTCCTTAGCATAGGAAAGCAAATCTTGGCACATCTCCCAGCTCATATCCAACTCTGAATCCGGCTGGTCAACCTTTCTCCTTACGGCAGTAGCATCTATGCAACCACGGCAATTATTGTTGCACCTCCAGGTTATATCGATATTAAAGTATGATGGGGAGATCCTGCTTAAGAGCTCCGGGTTCCTTCCCGCCTGTATCATCTGCACGATCCTGGATTGATTGACCCTGTTGAAAAAAGTGGTCTCTTTCTGGGTTATTCTCGGCATTTGTATGTTCGGTGCGCTCATGACATCCTCGATTCCGAAAGCGCTTTTTTCAGGCTTTCTGACACATAAGCTGTTTCTTCCCCTGTCATTCCCTGGTACAAAGGCAGACAAATATGGCTTTTTGATATTTCATCAGCCTGAGGAAAAGCGTCGTTGACATTCAATACGGAGGGATTCTTGAGAAAAACGGGCTCTCTGTGGCACGGATTCGCATAGACCTCGCCCGAAAGCGCCACTCCATATTTCCCGTCCATAACTTTTTTGAGCTTGGTCCTGTCTATACTCGGGTCCAGAAAGACTATGTATTTGTAATATGAAGACACAACGCCATTCGGCATCGGTAAAAGGCTTATTCCCTCTACATCGCTCAACATACTGTCATAAAGAACAGCTGTAGCCCTTCTTTGGGATAGTATATTGGGAGCATCCATGGTCTGCCATAATGCTACGGCCGCGGTAAACTCGTCAAGCCTCCAGTTCGAACCGTCCCTGACATGGAACCCGGAAGAATCTTTCCCGTAATCCCTTACTATTCTTGCCAGATCGGAAGAGCACACGTCTGAACTCCAGTCACGGCTACATCTCGT